>JAKLHP010000001.1 GCA_022710085.1 Patescibacteria group bacterium
AAGCCCATTCTTCTCCGCTGCCGGATCGGGTGTAGATAGTTAGAAGTTTTCCGTTATAGCTGGGTTGGACGGCCAAGGTGACGGTAACCGCTTGGGAGAAAGTCAGTCCTTGGCTGGGGATTCCTACTTCGATGGCTCCTTTGGAGTTGGAGTTTTCTTGGCTGATGGTGGTGGAGATGTCAGTAGCCGTGAGGTTGGTGATATTCATGGTTCCTCCTGAGGTAGGGGTGATGATGGTGTCTTTCGGGATATATATAGAGGAATCGTTGGATTGTAAGGTGTAATTGATTTCAATCGTAGCTTGGCTAGCGGCACTGGCAGTATCTTCTTCGGTATTAATGATTCCCAAAGTATAGTCTTCGTTTATCTTGGTGGAATCAGGATCGGTGACAGTTTTGTTTTTGAGGATGGTGAAACTCTTGGAAATTGATTGTTCTCCGTTGTCCACTGTTACTGTGTAGGATCCTTCGACGGTGACGGCGGTGCCGGAAGTGAACGGATTACCATTGAGAGTAGCGTCTCCGTTAGCAGTGATAGGAGTGACGTCATCGAAGTAGAGATGTCCATCTTCGAAGCCGGAGATGGTAGGAGGAGCAGAATCGGTATAGGTTACGGTTACATCTGAAAGGGTGGGGGTATATACTCCATCACTGGAAGCAAGATAAGCTTTGTATTGGAAATATTGGTCGTTAGATCCTGAAGTAAACATCGATGGCATATCTTCAGTTCCAGTAGAGGAAGTAAAATAGTTTGAAGTGGTTCCATCCGGTCCCACAAAACTGGTCCATGTGGAATTATTGGAAGAAGTCCTGATTTGGAATTTGACGTCGGTATTGGAAGGAAGGGTTTCGTTCCATTCAATCTTTCTCAGCCTGCTTTCTGTAAAGGTAGTATTGTATACATTGGAAGTAAGTGTTGAAGATGTCGGATAGGCATTGTAGTTTATAGTAACGTCGTTTAAAGTCGGATTGTAGCTTGAACTTGTGGTAGCTAATCTGGCTTCATATTGAATATATCTGTTTCCATTTAACGAAGAGAGGCTCGCTCCGCTCGAAACATCGGTCAGCCAGCTGGTCCAAGTTCCATCCGGGGTAGCAGTGTTTCCGGCGCGGACATCCATAGTTAGATTAGTATATGTTGGAGTGGTAGCTGAATAATTAAAAGTATTGAAATCAGTTTCTTTATAAGTATCTATGACTGCGGAGGTATAGGTACCGGTGGCGGCTCCGCCGTATATATATAGATTACCGACTGATGGCGCATTATATTGTCTGGTAAGTGTCGCTTGATACCAAAGATAACGGTCACTGGTACTGGAACAACTTGAGGTTACATTAACAGTCAAATAATTTAATGCGGTAACTGAAGCATTACAAGTACCGCTATCGAATGACGGAGGATTAGTACCGTCGGATGAAGTTTTAACCTTAAAACTAACTGTTCCATTGTTTGCAACAAGGCCTATTGAAAGAGATTTTCCTGTCCAAGCATAATCCTTTGAAAATCCGGCATCCAGCCGGTCAGTATAGGTTCCAGTGGTGTACGGATCAGAGGAAACCGATATTTTTATAAGATTATTCGTACTGCTCACAGGCACCCAAACTGAATTAGTAGCCGAATCAAACGCGATTCCATAGGAAGTTCCCCCAACATAATAATCTTGCTTGGTTCCGTCATTTACATTAATCTTTGTCGCAAAAACATAATCAGTCGCCCAAATAGAACCTGTGGCAGAATCAAAAACAATTCCACTATTTCCATTTGAAGGAATTGCATACTCTGATTTTGTGCCATCGTTAACATTAATTTTACTGATGTGTATATTGGAATTATTGATTCCAGTTGCCCAAATCGAATTGGTAATTGAATCAAAAGCCAGACCATAGACACTCAGATTCGCATCATAAATATTTTCCACTGCGCCTGTAGTAGCATCCACTTGAGTGATATTGTTGGCAGTTGAACTTCCTAACCACATTGATTCCGTGGCTGAATCGTAAGCGATACCAAGATTGTTTGTGCCAACGCCAGTAGAAGTCGTGGTAACACCTGTATGAACATTTATTATCCCGACTGTCGAGGTATTATTTATAACCCAAACCGTTTCGGTTATGGGATTATAGGCAAGATATCGAGGGCTTGAAATGGTTGGGATTGTGGTTTTTGCTCCGGTTTCTGGATTAATCTTGGTAACACTTGATCCTCCATTGTTAGCCACCCAGATTGAATTGGTTTCAGATTCAAAAATGATTCCATAAGGATAAGAGACGGAGTAATCAGTCCTTTCTCCGGTGCTTATATTAAATTTACTAATTGAACTGGAATTTACATTATTAGTTACCCAGATCGAATTGGTATATGAATCAAAGGCAGCACTATAAGGACCCGTACCGGTACTGTAAGTGGCATCTCCTGGATTTTTAAGCTGAAAACTTCCTCCATCTGAGGAAGATTCTGTATTGTATTTTGTTCCGTTCCAATTGTCTGTCTGAGATAAATATGCAGAAGGACTTGTCAAAGTAACACTGTTGGAGCTTGTTTTGGTATTGGAAGTGTAAGTTCCGGTGTTAAAATCAGCATCGGTTGTTTGGGTAGCTGAAACACCACTGATGCTCGATTCCACATCCGCTCCTCCATTGGCAACAACCACAGCTGAATCTTTGGCTGAATATTCGCTCCATCCAGTCTGGTTATCTGTATTGTTACCGATATTAGAGGTTTGTCCTCCACTCCAAGAGGTTTGCGCAAAAGTAAACTCAGCTCCCTGAGCAACCCGAGAATCAGAAAAGACTCCGGAGAGAAGAACTCCGATAGTAATTATAACTAAAGCTTTTAATTTGTTCTTTTGATTTCGCACTTTTTTATTTTTGCTTCTCAAGGAGAGTTAATTTTAAATTTAAGATACAAAAAAACGGGCCCTTCACCCGCTTTGATATCTTATATTCGCCTTTTGCAAGACTTACAGACTTATATAGGTTAATTATACACTATAAAAAGAAAAAAGTCAACTGTTTCCTCTCAAACGAAAATTATTTAAGTTTTTCACCACCTTTTTAGATTTTTCTTTATTTTATGGTTAATGTTTAGGCTTATTTAAAGAAAATTCAGTTATTGACATATTCCCTAAAAAGGTGTATATTTTAAAGTTGCATAAATAAAACAAATCCCCAATAGGGAAAAGGAGGAAGTATAATGAAACGGTTCTTTATGATAATGATAGCAATGGTCGCCATGGTCCTGATGGTCCTGTTGACCTCCGGTTCGTCTTTCGCCACCGAAGACACACTCAAAGTGTTAATCGAAAACTACGGAAACAATGCCATTATTCAGACATATCACCTAAACCAGGTGATAACCGAAGCCATAATTGAGGATTTCTACGGCGAGGAAGACATCTCACGCAGGACTTTCAAAAAAACCGCAGATCTTGTAAGGAAGTTATTCAAAATTCCGGGAGTTTCAAGAATAACGCTTTCCGACCGATATGAAATCACCCTACAAAAGGGAAAGTTATTCGATTGGAAAAGCATACGCCCTGAAGTGACATCGGTTTTGAAAAATCATTTCAGAGCTAAAAAACTGGTTATTGAGGAGAAATCCTACAAATAACCAAACGTCGCGATCAGAGAGCCGCTCACGAACAATAAAGTGAGTGGCTTTTTCTTTTCATAAATTCTTATAAAAAAACCCGCTTTGGGGCTGAATTCAAAAGCTAATCACTATCTTAGCATCGAGCTATTTCAAACTATTCACCGATTCTCGGAATTTGTCTCCCCGATCGAATTCATTGAGAAATAAGCCAAAGCTAGCCGCTCCTGGAGAAAGAATAACCACATCATTTTTAGTGGCCATTTTTTCCGCTTCCAAAACTGCTTTTTCCATTGAATCAACAATTGGAATTTCTCCGAACTTCCCATTAATATCATTCTTTTTTATTTCATTGATAAGTTTATCTGTCGCACTACCCTTTAGAAGAACTAATTTTTTGGCTTTTTCTGAAATTTCCTTTCCAAAATTTGAGAAATCAAGTCCCTTATCTTCTCCTCCGGCAACAAGTATAATGGAACCTGGAAAACAGCTCAGGGAAGAAATTGCAGCATCAGGAATAGTTGCTGCCGTATCGTTATAATATTTTACGCCATTAAGCTCTCTCACAAATTCCAGCCTATGAGGAGTTCCGGAAAAATTGGAAATTCCCTTTTTAATTTCTTCGATTTTAACTCCAAAAACATAACTGGCTCCGATTGCCGCCATAACATTGCAAAGATTATGTTTTCCCAGGATCTTTATTTCCTTTATATCAATAACCTTTTTGATATCCACTCCGTTGTTAAGATATATTGCATCATTTTCCACGAAAACTGAATTATCTTCTTTTGAGTCTTTGGGAGAAAATTTGAAAAGCTGGGATTTCGTTTCGGAAATAATTTCTTTCATCTCTTTGTCGTTGCCATTGATAACCAGCCAGTCCTCCGGCTTTTGATAAAGGAAAATGTTTTTCTTGTCTGCAATATAAAAATCCATCGTCTTATAATAATTCAGGTGATCTCTAAGGATATTGGTAATAACCGCTATTTTTGGACTTATTCTTTCTTTTTTAAGCGCTGATAATCGCCAGCTGGAAAGTTCAAAGACAATTACTGAATCCTTTTCGAGTTTTTCGAGCTTATCCAAAACCGAAGTCTGTCCGATGCCTACTTTCACCGGTTTTCTTCCGGCTGTTTTTAATATTTCAAATATTAATGTGGCTGTTGTCGTTTTTCCTTTCGTTCCGGTTATTCCAATAATCGGATTTTTGCAAAGTTTGAAAAACAGGCTGGAATCCATTTCCACAGGAATTTTATTTTCTAAAGCTAGTTTGACGTGAGGATTATCCCAGTGAACTGACGGATTTTTAATAACCATGTCGGTTTTCAGAAAATCTTCCTTCCGATGCTGGCCTAAAACATATTCGATATTATCCAGGCCTTTGAGTTTTTGAAGAGATGTCTCCAGTTTTTCCCTGCTCTTAATATCAGTTACCAATATCTTAGCGCCTTGATTCACCAAAAACTTAACAATGCCCACGCCTCCGCCATGAAGACCTAGACCTAAGACAGTAATTTTTTTATCTTTAAAGTAAGAAAAATCCATAAAAAAATATTAAAACAATAGAGAATTTCTGCTTCTCAGAACTTCTCCGTTTCTTTGTCCGTTGTGCTTTCCGTTTTCCAAAACAATTCCGCCATTCACAATTACCCAGCCAATCCCCTTTGAATATTGATAAGGATTATCAGGAGTGGCCAGATCCTCGATTGTCTTAGGATTAAAAACTACCAAGTCCGCAAAGTTTCCATTCTTAATAGTTCCTCTTTTTTTAATACTATATTTCTCAGCCGGCTTTCCGGTCATCTTGTTAATCGCCTCTTCCCAACTCAAAATATTTCTTTTTCTGACATAGCTGGAAAGAATTCTGGGAAAGGATCCGAAATTTCTGGGATGCACCAATTCTCCACTGCTCTTATGATTAAGATTATATCCGGAACCATTGCTGGAAATTATTGAAAGTGGATGAGCGATAGATCGGGAAACATTTTTTTCACTTAAGACTTCCATCATGGTGATAACCCTTCCTTCGCTGGCTATCAAAATATCAATAATAGCTTCTTCTACTGATTTGTCTTGAGCCACAGCTATTTCAACAATATTTTTCCTGCTGAGAGTTTTGTTAAGAGGAGAGATTGAAATAACAACTTTTGAATAATCGCTTCTGTCCTCTCTCATTTCTTTAATAAGCTTCTTTTTAATTACCGGATCCTTGAGCCTGTGTATCATCATCTTTTTTCCTCCTTCTGCCACCCAATCGGGAAGAAGGACATATAAGACCGAACCTGTTACCGTATAAGGATAAACATCAAAATTAATATTAATTCCGTCCGCATTGGCTTTTTCAATCATCTTTATCGCTTTTTCCATAAGGGGCCAGCTTTTTTTTCCGATTGCCTTGAGATGAGAGATTTGCAAGTTGACTTTGGATTCTTTGGCAATTTCTATAGCTTCCTTTACGGCTTCAATAAGTTCTTCCGATTCTCCTCTGACGTGAGTCGCATAAACCCCATTATATTTCTTCACAATCTTGGCCATTCTAACAATCTCTTCTTTGGAGGCAAGTCTGGCATGCGTGTAAACAAGCCCGGTGGAAAAACCGAAAGCGCCTTCTTTGAAAGATTTCTCCAATATTTTTTCCATCGTCTTAAGTTCTCCAGCTTTCAAGCTCCTGGCTTCATCCCCCAAAAATCCCCTTCGAAGCGTTGCATGGCCGACCAGAGTTGCAAAATTAACTGATATTTTTTTTCTTTCTAACTCATCTAAAAATTCTTTCATCGAAAGCCAGTTTAGATTTACCAGCCGAATGTCTGTCCACTTTTGAATTGTCTGAATAATATTTTTGTTAACAAGAGGCGCTAAAGAGGATCCACAGTTTCCTCCGATAATAGTAGTTATCCCCTGATGAATAAGACTTTCGAGATTGGGATTAAGAAAAATCCTCCAATAAGTATCTGAATGGTTATTGACATCAATAAAACCAGGGGTGACATACTGGCCCTGGGCATTTATAATAATATCCGCTTTTTCATTTCGAAGATCTCCTATTCCTTTTATCTTTTTTTCCTTAACTCCAATATCTCCAATGAACATTTTTTTGCCAGTTCCATCGATGATTGTTCCGTTTTTGATGATAATATCGTACATGATTATATTTTAAACTTTTAGAAATCTTTTAGCAAATGAAAAATTTGCTAAATATTTTATAAAATGTAATATTTTATTAATGGGGATATAGTAAAACGGTATTACGCAGCATTCGCATTGCTGAAGTCCGGGTTCGATTCCCGGTATCTCCACTATTAAATAATTCAAGCCAAGTTATGGAAACGCAAAATTAAAATCCCCTTAAAGGGGATTTTTAATGTGGGCGTACCAAGATTCGAACTTGGGACCTCGTCATTATCAGTGACGCGCTCTAACCAACTGAGCTATACGCCCTCTCTCTGTTCGTGTGGACTGTACCGGAATCGAACCGGTCACCTCCGCAGTGCAAATGCGGCGCTCTACCAAATGAGCTAACAGCCCGAGTAAATTAATTTATTGCAATAAGTGCATATGCGGCATTCGGGCTCTGTCTGCCTTTGGCAAAATTTAACCATAGACCCAATTATATCAGCAACCGCTTGATAATACAACAGCAACACAAACAAAAATATTATACCTTAAAAAAATATTTTGTCCACTATTTGTCCGATTTAAAAGGGGTCTTAGTTTTTCAACCAAGACCCCTTTCAATTTATTCAAGAACAAATTCCTCCCCAGCCTTGGGAATTATTATCTTCTTTTCCCAGGTATAAGGAAGCTTACTGAGAAGTTTTTCCCTGAGTCCCTTACCATTGGTTTCTCCTCCGTGATTTATAAATATGGTATTCAGATTGGGACTTTTTCGCAGTACTTCGCTAGTATAATGCCCGAGATATTTCTGATCAGCGTGAGCAGAAAAACTCCCGAATTTTTCCACTCTTGCTCTGTTTATTATAACCTTTCCGTCCATTACTATTTCTGATTCACGATCAACAATCTTTCTTCCAGGGGTATTTGGAACTACATACCCTATGATACAAACAATATTCTTACTGTCCGGAAGGCCAACTTTCAGGTGATTTCTGATCCTCCCGGCATCAGCCATCCCTGACCCGGCAATGATAATTGCCGGCCCCTTTTGTCTGGCCAGCCACTTAGATTGCAAGTGGGAGTCCACGGTTTTGAAATAATTGTTCTTTTCAAGATCGAAAGGATTAAAGCTTAAACGATCCTGATCCTTGAACATCGGGGAATCCCAATTGTCAGAATATACTTCTGTTACCTTTAGCGCCAAAGGCGAATCAAGATATATCGGAACCTTCGGTATTTCTTCCTTCTCCATATAATACGAGAGGAGATAGAGAACTTCCTGAGCCCGCTCCATTGCAAAAGAAGGAATGAGAAGCTTGCTCTTTTTTTTGTTGCATTCGCGGACAAGATCCAAAAATCTTTCTATCTCATCACTCCGAGAAGGATGGTTAATTGCTCCATAAGTAGATTCCGTCACCCAGTAATCAAGCGGCTCCTTGATTAGACGCGGTGCAGGAAGAATGACTCCATCCCTTCTTCCCAGATCACCACTGAAGGCGATATATGTCGGCCGATCTTTCTCTTTGTCAATCCTAATAACACAGATTGCTCCGCCCAAAATATGTCCGGAAGGATAAAACTTCGCGTACATATTTTTTGCTATTTTGAAAAAATTCGTTTCATAGTCATGGCACTTAAAAAGTTCCATGCTTTTTTTCACCTCTAAAGTTCTAAAAAGGCTCACTTCCCAGCCATCCGGCTTTTTGTTATGCTTTATATTTTCCATATCAGCAAGGTACTCATCGACTTTCTCCGGACTCATTTCCATCAATCTCTTTTGAAGAGACTTATTCCATTTTCTTCCACTGAGAGGCTTTTTCTCCTTTTTAGATCTTCTTTTTGCTTTTTCAACTTCGATTTTGTTTATCTTCGCGGCATCAAGAAGCATCATTTCGGAAAGCTCGCGTGTTTGGAAGGTAGAAAAAATCCTTCCTTTTCCGTTTCTTTGTCCAAACCCCTCTTTATAAAGTATCGGAATTCTTCCGCAATGATCAATATGGGCATGCGTCAGCACCACGGAATCAATTTCGGAAGGTTTAAATAAAAAATCCTTATTTCTTTTGACAAACGATTCTTTCTTCCCCTGCCAAAGGCCACAGTCGACCAGGACCGAGGATTTTTCTTTGCCATCTTTAACTTGAATCATCGTGCATGATTTGGTTAAATTATCATCCAGCCCGTCTCCGACAGTGCCTCCCCAAAAACTCACCGATACTCTCATAAAACCTCCTTTACAAGAAATTTTTATGGTAATTTAGAACTTTTATTTAATTTTAAAGGAGCAAGTTAAATTAACCTCCCCCTTGATTTAACATTAAACTTTTGCCTTTATTATATACCTATTTCAAAAAATAAAAAGCTGCTATAATTACGGCTAATATCAATCGGTACCAGAAGAAAACCTGATAGCTTGATTTTTCGACAAACTTCAAAAGATACTTTATTGCCAGATATCCACTCACCGCAGAAAAAATAACTCCAAAAAACATACTGGGACTTATCCCTTCGGAAAACAATCCTGGAAGTTTGAAAATTGAAGCTCCGAAAATTATTGGAGCAGAAAGAAGAAAGGAGAATCTGGCCGCATCCTTTCGATTTAAACCCATTGCAAGTCCAGAAATAATCGTTGCGCCTGACCTTGAAACTCCGGGAATTATTGCCACTGCTTGAGAAATCCCGATTATAACAGCGTCTTTAAAATTGATATCGGATATTTCTTTTTTATGCTTTGCATATTTATCGACTAGAAATAAAATTAATCCGACAGAAGCCAATGCCAGCGATATAAGCAAGGGGTTTCTGAAAACTGTTTCAGCTTTTTCTTCTAGAAAAAATCCTGCCGCCGCACCCGGAATAGTTGAAATAATAATCAGCCAGAAAATGCTTTTGTTGTTTAGATAACTATTGGTTTTATATTTCGTTATTTTCAAACTGGAAGCTCCGAGCTTTAAAATTTCCACCCAGTCTTTCCAAAAATAAGCGAGGATGGAAATCAGTGTTCCTAAATGAAGTGCCACATCAAAACTTAATCCCGGATCTTTCCAGGAAAAAATATATGGGATCAGAATAAGATGGGCAGTTGAAGAAATGGGAAGGAATTCCCCTGCTCCTTGAATAATTCCCAAAATTATTGACTGGATAATATCCATGGATTAAAAATATTTTTTTATTATTTCAAACTCTTTCTTTTTTTCCGGATGGAATACCAGCTCCGTTTTCCCCTCCGGTAGTTTGCTTAAGAACCTGTTAGTATTTTTTATCCAATCAGCACTGGCTAAATAATCAGAAGATTCAAGCTTGGAAGAATTTAAAAAATCAAAATTTCTTTTCCGAAAAAAAGACAGGACCAAAAAAACGATCGTTGAATTTCCTAAAAAACCTTTCTTTCCGAAACGGATATATTGAATATTTTTATTTTTGGCTATTTTTACAGCAACCTTGAAATAAGGAGGGAAAAAATGAATATGCTGGTGAGAGTTTATTCCCTGAGGAGATTTTCCGAAAATATTCTGGAATTTTTCAATTTGCCGAAGCCAATCATTTTTGATTGATTTTACTTCTGCTCTTCTTGTAAAATAGTGGAAAACAAAATGAATTATCCGCTTTATGGGATTTTCCCCGAAAATTCCGTCTCTTTCGATCTTGTTGACTAAATCAAAATGAATATCTATTTCTAATTTCGAATTTAAAATATCTTTAATTTCCTCTTCCTTGAAAATTCCATCTACCATAATTGAGACTCTGTCTAGCTTTCCTAATTTTGCAAGCTCGATTATACGTTCATTGGCTTTTTCGCTTAATCCAAAATCGTCAGCAGCCAAAATTATTTTTCTTCTCAAATTTTCTTTCATCTTTTTTATTTAAAAATAAAGCTCGAGATTAAGCTTTATTTTAACATTTCTATTGTTATATCCAATTCTTTTTCTTTAATCCGTTTTTAGCCGCTTCTCTCTGAGCTTCTTGCTTGGAATTGCCTTCTCCTTTAGCTATCAGATTATCACCCAAATAAACCCCAACTGCAAAATGCTTATCGTGGTCTGGACCAGATTCCTCCAAAACCCTGTAGCTGGGAGTTATTTTGACCACATCCTGAGCTCTTTCCTGAAAAAAACTTTTGGGATCCATATAGAGCTTATTTTTTAGAACATCGTCCAGGTTAAAAATAACGTTTTTAAAAATAAATTTTTCCGATGTTTCATATCCTTTATCAAGATAGATTGCTCCGATAATAGCTTCCATGGCATTGGCCAAAAGATATTGTCTAGCCCTTCCTGTATCCTTGGCCTCTCCCTTGCTCATTAAAAGATACTCTTCTACTCCTAATGTCTTGGCAATTTGCGCCAAGTTTTCCCCATTTACCAAGGCTGCCCTCCAACTCGTAAGCTCTCCTTCGGGATTTGTATAGTTTTTATACAAATATTCAGTAACTACCAATTCCAAAACTGCGTCACCAAGAAATTCTAATCTTTCATTGTGATCCAATTTATACTCCCTGTGTTCATTGAGATATGAGCGGTGAGTAAGTGCCTGTTGAAGTAATTTGATGTCTTTGAACTGTATGCCAATTTTTTTGGCAAAAGAATCAATCATATGAATCTCCAATTTACAATTTTCAATTTACAATTAATCTTCTAATAAATTGAAAATTGTAAACTTCCGCTTAAATATTATTAATGCCTGTTTATTTTTCCTCTTTTTTCTTTTTCTTGTCACTGTTATCATCCTTCATTGGTTCCCCCATTTCCCGATAAATTGTTCCGAGGACTCCGTTAACGAATCTGGCCGAACTTTCTCCTCCGAAAGTCTTGGCAAGTTCGATAGCTTCATTAATTGCTACTTTAGGAGGAACTTCTTCATACTTTCCATAGATAAGTTCATAAATTCCAAGTCTTAATATATTTCTATCTACAGCTGTAATTTGATTAATTGGCCACTCAGGGGCGCATTTTTCAATCAACTCGTCTATATTTTTCCTATTCTTCAATGTCCCTTCCACTAAAGATTCAATGAAGTCAGTTTCTTCTATTCCTGGCGCAAACTCCCTCGTGTTCCTGTTGGTGATTTCTTCTGTCTTTTCGTCCCGGCAACCTTGAAAATCCCACTCAAAAAGCGACTGCATTGCTACTGAACGTTGTAAATGTCTGTTCGCCATGGAATATAAGACATAAAACATAAAAATAAAATGTTATATGTTCTATGTTATGCGTAAAAAATTATTTCTTTTTCTTTTTTTCAGTTTTTTTCAAGGTGTTGATAATTTCTTTCCCTTTATAATATCCGCAATTTTTGCAAATCTGATGAGGAAGTTTTGAGCTTCCGCATTTGGGACATACCTGGGTTTTTTTATGAGTAATTGCAAATCTTTTTCTTTTTTTATCCCTTCTTCCTTTTGTACTTCTTTGTCTCTGAACTGACATAACGAGTGACTAACGGACTAACGCATTAACGCATTGAAAATTTGTTAACTCTTTAATTCGTTAATTATACAATTTTATTAATTCACACAAACTTAACTTATCACTATTTCCCTGTTTTGACAAGGATTTTGACCGGCTCGAAGCTTTTTCGGTGAATTTCGCAAGGTCCGTATTTCTTTAGCATTTCCATATGAAAATAGGTACCGTACCCCTTATGTTTATCGAATCCGAACTTAGAATAAGTATTATGTGCCTCTTTCATAATCCTATCCCTTGTTACTTTAGCAATAATTGAAGCGGCGGATATTGATTTTACTATTTTATCTCCGCTCACGATTGCTCTTTGCTCCATTGAGAAGTTTGGAATTTTTTTATTTCCATCCAGCAATACCATCATTTTTTGTTTTGAATTACATTTTCTAAGCCTCTCGTTTCGAAATAAATCTGCGACTGCTTTTTTCATTGCCAAAAAACTAGCTTCTAGGATATTTATCTTATCGATTGTTTTGTGATCACAAATTCCAACCCCCACAAAAAATTTTTCCTGGATAAAATCAAATAATTTTTCTCTTTGCTTTTCGGAAAGTGTCTTTGAATCCCTGATTAAATCAAGTTCCCTAATTTCATATTTCACAGCTCTTAATTCGGAATTCTTTAAAATAACAGCACCGGCCACAACTGGTCCGGCCAATGGTCCCCGACCAGCTTCATCGATACCGATGACTAGTTCATAACCATTTTCGATTAAATCATTTTCCAATTTGAATGTTGACTTTTCCATATATTTAATATATAATACCTTCTTGTTTAAACAAAAACAAGGAGGAGGAAAGCAAGATGAAAGAATTTTTAAAAACACTTGCTCCGGAATTCGTCATATCATTGGCGATTCTAGGAGGAGTGGCAATTTTCATTCTGACAAGAAAAAAAGCCTAAAAAAGGCACGGAAAAAGGGTCGAATGGCCCTTTTTTTATTTTTTTTAAAACGTGTTACAATAATAGCATAAGCAACGAGATAAAAAACTATCTTGCAAAGCTCATGGAGTAATCCGGGGGATGAAGGTAGAAAAAATATGCTAAGTTTATTTAACTTAAATTTTAATTTTGGAACTGCTAACGAATAGTAGTTTTTATTTTTCCTTGAATTTTAAAAGCTAGATTTAATAATTATGAAATTCACCCACTTACATGTTCATAGTCATTATAGTTTGCTGGATGGTCTTGCAAAAATAGACGAGCTTCTTGATCGTACTAAAGAATTAGGAATGGATTCCTTGGCTCTTACTGATCATGGGGTTCTTTACGGAGCGATAGAATTTTTTATTAAAGCTAAGGAGCGAGGCATAAAGCCGATAATCGGATGTGAAATGTATGTGGCACCTGGCGGATTGCAAAGCAAGAATAATACTGCAATTGATAAAACTAGGAATCATTTAATCTTACTTGTTAGGAATGAAGTTGGATATAAAAATCTGATGAAACTTATTTCTATCGCTCATCTTGAAGGTTTTTATTATAAGCCGCGAATCGATCGAGAAACACTCAAAAAATATTCCGAAGGATTGATTGCTTCAAGCGCTTGCACCGAAGGAGAAATCCCTTCAAGCATCATTAATGGAAACTACGATGAGGCCAGAAAGTTGGCCCAGGAATATGAAAACATTTTCGGAAAAGGAAATTTTTTCTTGGAGCTTCAAGATCATCCGCAATACAAGAAGCAGCAGCTTGCCAATGAAGGATTGATAAAAATATCAGAAGAAACCGGAATTCCCTTGGTCGCCACTTGTGATATCCATTACGTAAAAAAAGAAGATAACACTGCTCAAGATATTTTGCTCTGCATCCAGACCAATCGAAAAGTTTTTGAAAAAGACCGGATGAACCTCATGGATTTTGATTTGTCGCTCCGAACTCCGGAAGAAATGAAAAAATCATTCGGGCATATTCCCGGAGCCATTGAAAACACGCAGGTTATCGCAGAAAGATGCAATTTTGAAATAAAATTGGGAGAAACTCAGCTTCCCCACTATGATGTTCCAGAAGGATTTGTTCCTGAAACATACCTGCGAAAATTAGTCGCAGAAGGGATGCAAAAAAGATTTGGGAACGATGTAACATTGGTACAGACAGAACGGATGAAATATGAACTTTCCGTGATTGAAAAAACCGGATTTGCTTCCTATTTTCTTATTGTCCAGGATTTTGTGAACTGGGCAAAAAGCCAGGGAATCGTTGTCGGACCAGGAAGAGGAAGTGCTGCCGGAAGTTTCATTTCCTATTTAATCGGAATTACCAATATTGATCCGATAAGATATAACTTGATTTTTGAAAGATTTTTGAATCCAGAAAGAATTTCGATGCCTGATATTGATATGGATTTTGCCGACGATCGCCGGGACGATGTTCTGGATTATGTCCGAAAAAGATTTGGGCACGATCACGTGGCACAGATTATTACTTTTGGAACTATGGCTGCCCGCGCCGCCATCCGGGACACAGGAAGAGCTTTGGGATATCCCTATGAACTTTGCGACAAAATTTCTAAAATGATTCCGATGTTTTCTTCCATTGAAGACGCCGTCGACCAGGTCGTGGAAATTCGAGAGGTTTATCAGAAAGATCCGGCCGTAAAAAAATTGATCGACAGCGCTAAAAAATTAGAAGGGGTAGCGCGTCATGCTTCAATGCATGCCTGCGGAGTGGTAATTACCAAAAACCCGGTAACAGATTATTCTCCGCTTCAAAGAATAATAGGCAAAGAAGAAGGAACGGTTACCCAATATTCCTCTTCAACCAAGTCAAGCTACGTAGAAAAAATCGGCCTTCTTAAGATGGACTTTTTGGGACTGAAAAACCTTACAATTATGCAAAACACCCTGAAAATAGTCCACAAAACCAGAGGATTGGATATTGATATCAATGATATTCCTCTGGAGGACGAAGAAACCTTCAGGCTTCTTCAGGAAGCTAGAACTACTGGCGTATTTCAATTGGAAAGCACTGGGATGAAAAGATATTTAAAACAGCTGAAGCCGACAGTTTTTGAAGATATTATCGCGATGGTAGCTCTTTATCGTCCAGGACCAATGGATTGGATTCCTAATTTTATTGCCGGAAAGCACGGAACCAGAAAAGTGAATTATCTACATCCGAAGCTAGAACCGACTCTTAGCAATACATATGGGGTAGCAGTTTATCAGGAACAGATCATGCAAATCGCTAGAGACTTGGCAGGATTTACCATGGGAGAAGCTGATGTTCTCAGAAAAGCGATGGGGAAAAAAATTCCCCAGCTGATTAAGGAGCAGAAAATAAAATTTGTTGACGGGTGTGTGAAAAACGGCATCAACCAGAAGGTTGCGGAAAAAGTCTTTGCTTATATCGAACCTTTCGCCGGATACGGATTTAACCGGTCACATGCTGCCTGCTATGCGCTTATTGGCTATCAAACCGCTTATCTCAAAGCGCATTATCCGGCAGAATTTATGGCTGCACTTCTGACTTCCGACCAAAATGATATTGATCGTGTTGCGATTGAAGTTTTTGAATGCAAGGAGATTGGAATTGAAGTTCTTCCCCCAAACATCAATGAAAGTTTTGAAGAGTTTGCAGTGGTAAAAGATGAGAGCGGGAAAGAGCTAATCCGCTTCGGACTAAATGCCATCAAAAATGTCGGGGCAACTGTCGCTAAGGAAATTGTCGCGGAAAGAAAAAAAAGCGGGAAATACAAAAGCATCGCTGATCTCCTAGAAAGAGTAGCTATTAAAGATTTAAATAAGAAATCATTGGAAGCCCTCATCAAGGTTGGTGCCATGAAAGAGCTTGGGGAAAGAAATCAACTTTTAGCCAGCCTGGAAAATATTTTGAACTATTCAAAGAGCATTCAAAAAAATAAAAATTCCAACCAGGTAAGTTTATTTGGAATTGAAACTCTTGCTCCAGGAACAGTACAACTGGTTGAATCGGATCCGGCGACGAAAAAAGAAAGGCTTACCTGGGAAAAAGAGCTTCTGGGATTATATGTCAGTGGCCATCCAGCCGGAGAATATCAGAATTATTTCGACAAAATGGCTGTTCCAATAAGCAGTCTTGAGAAAAAAATGGTCGGGACGAAAATAAGCTTAGGGGGAGTCATCACTAAAGTCCAGAAAATTTTTCTCAAGAACCAAAAGACGATGGCATTCGCAACTATTGAAGATCTTCGGGGAAGGATTGAACTTCTAATTTTCCCAAAAGTTTTAGAAAATTCAGAATCAACTTGGCAGGAAGACAAAGTAATTGTTGCCAGTGGAAACCTCTCGGATAAAGATGGAAATTTTAAGTTACTAGTAGACAGCGTCAAAGAAATAAACCAGCAAGAATTGGAAAATTTCAAAAGAATCGAAGTTACTAGAAATAAAAATGGAAACCAAAATGATAAGAAGAGGGAGAAAATAGCAATTATTCTTCCAGAAAAATCCGACAAGGAAATTTTTAAAAAACTTTCGGAATTTTTTGATAAATGTGAAAGCGGAGAAATAAAAATATATATTAAAATAAAAAATAGCAAGCTTGAAACTCCCTACTCCATAAAAAATACTCCGGATATTGAATCGTCCATAAAAAATATTATTCCCGAGGTAAAAATCGAAACTTTTTAATTTCCTTGCTATTTATCATTATTTTTTTTATTATAATAAATGAAGCAGTGACGCAGACTAACCAACTGCTGAGCTTCCGCAAGCTACCGGCGGTATAGGTTGCAGAAAGTGTCCCATCAGTCGCGACTGGCGGGAAAATTGGGTGGAACCACGGGTTTAAAAAAACAACCCCGTCCCAAGAATCTTTTTCCGAATTTTCGGAATTTCAAAAGATTTTTATGACGGGGTTTTGTTTTAGCTATATACACATCGGACAGATTTGAATTTCCTTTCCGCATTCAGACTTCTTTGCCGGAACAGAAACGTCTATTCCAACATTGTGTGCAGTTATGGAAGTGGCTAATTCTTCGTGTATTTTTCTTGGTTCGGTTATGATTTCTCCTTCAAATATAATTTCTCTCCCGCTTTGACACTTCACGGTTATATTTGTTTTTGCCCTCTACCTCCCCATGTTTGATAAACTATAATTAAAATTAAAAATATTATGTCAACAAAAAACAACCTTGAAACAATCCGCCATTCACTCGCTCATGTCCTAGCAACAGCCGTTTTGGAAATGTTTCCAGAATCAAAATTCGGAACCGGACCGGCCACGGAAAACGGATTCTTCTATGATTTTGATTTGCCCAGAACTTTAATTCCGGAAGATCTTCCCATTTTGGAAGAAAAGATGAAAAAAATAATTGAGAAAAATTATCCTATTGAAAAAGCCGAGGCACCAATTGAAAAAGCTCTGGATGATTTTGCTAAAGCCCAGCAAGGATACAAGGTCGAGATTATAAATGACCTGAAAAAAGAAGGAAATGAAAGAGTTTCAGTTTACAAAATTGACGGATTCGTGGATCTTTGTTCTGGACCGCATATTGATTCCACCGGAGAAATCGATCCGGAATCTTTCAAATTGCAAAGAATTTCCGGAGTTTATTGGAAAAGTGATGAAAAGAACAAACAACTCCAGAGAATCTATGGATTGGCATTTGAAAATAAGAAAGAACTGGATAAATATCTGAAACGGATAGAGGAAGCAGAAAAAAGAGACCACAGAAAATTAGGCAAAGAGCTGGAACTGTTCATGATTGACTCTACCGTCGGTCTGGGACTAGTCATGTGGCAGCCAAAAGGAGCATTATTATGGAGAATAATGGAGGACTTTTGGTACCAGGAACATTTGAAGAATGAATATGAATTGGTGCGTTCTCCCCATATCGGAAGCAGGAATTTATGGGAAAAATCGGGCCACTGGGGATTTTACAGTGAAAGTATGTATCCGCCCTTAGAAGTCGGAAGGAGTCTCAATGAACTCAAAGAAACCAAAGATGAAAAAAAAAGTTTCGCAAAAGAAGAATATCTTTTGAAACCGATGAACTGTCCTTTTCATGTGATACTTTACAAATCAAGAATGAGAAGCTACCGAGATCTTCCTTTGCGCTGGGCAGAATGTGGAACAGTATATCGATATGAAAAATCAGGAGAACTTTCCGGACTGACTAGGGTACGCGGTTTCACTCAGGATGATGCACACATAATTTGTAGTAAGGAACAAGTCAAAGATGAACTAAAAAAAGTGACTGACTTTATCGTCTATATGCTTTCCACTTTCGGATTCAAAGAATATAACGTCTACCTTTCTCTACGCGATCCAAAAGACAAAGATAAATATGCTGGAAACGATGAGGGTTGGGAATTTACTGAGAAAATCCTGGAAGAAGTAGCTCAAGAGAAAAAATTGAATTATAGAAGAGAAAAAGGGGAGGCCGCTTTCTACGGACCGAAATTAGACTTCAAGATAAAGGATTGCTTGGGACGAGAATGGCAGTGTTCAACCTTGCAGTTTGACTTCAATCTTCCTGAAAGATTTGATCTGACTTTCATAAACAAAGAAGGCAGGAAAGAAAGACCTTATATGCTTCATCGGGCTTTATTTGGATCTTTCGAAAGATTTATCGGAGTTCTCATCGAACACTTTGCCGGAGCTTTTCCGCTTTGGATATCCCCAATCCAAATTGAAATTATTCCGGTTTCGGAAAAATTCAATGATTATGCGAAAAAAATAAATTCGCTTCTTTTGGCTGAAAATATCCGCTCAGAAATAAATGACAAAAATGAATCTTTGGGAAAACGCATCAGCGAATCGGAAAAACAAAAAATTCCATACATTTTGGTAGTAGGAGAAAAAGAAGAAAAAGCCGAATCAGTCGCAGTCCGAAGCAGGGATAGCAAAGAGCAAAACGTATTAAAGCTGAATGAATTCATTGAAAAGATTAAAAAAGAAATAGCTGAAAAAAAATAAAAGCTTACTTTCCGGATAAAAAAACAAGTGGGGAATTCGATTCGGAATTCTCCACTTTTTGCTGTATTTTTATCTTTTTGGTTATCTTCTTTTTGTCTTCAAGAAAGAAAGCAGTGCCTCTGAAGTTTCTTCGCTCTGATCGAGTATGCCCGCTACTTCCTCCTTACTCATGCTTCCGAATACTTCTATCTCTTTCCACTCATGTTCTCTGAGTTTTAAAGTTTTTCCATCAGAACATTTTATTCGGAGCATTCTATCATCAAAAAAGTCATATACTCCAAATTCAACCTCAGGGCTTTCAAAAAGAACCATGCACAGGAAAGGATTTTTTTCGTTGCTTTTTGACAAAATTTTCTCCATTACCTTTACTCCGTCTTTCCGTTTCATCTTTTCCCCCTTTGCCTTCTCGGCTATTTGATTTATCTTTTTCTTCGAAAATATTCCTTAGTTCTTGTTTTTCTTATCGCTTTTCTTTCTGACCACATCGGTTTTCGCGACTCAATCAGTTGATGTTTATCTATTATCTCGGACTTCGATAAAACAAGATCATTTGACTCAAATCTGTCTGATAGATCCAATATTTTTATTTCAAGTTCAATTTTAGATAAATCTTGTTCCGTTATGACAACCTCGCTGAGTAGTCCAATAATATTAATTTCTTCTTGCTTTTTTGTATTAACGCTAAGCAATTTCGAAATAAAATCACAATCAATACCAATAATTACTACATCCATAATATGCCTCTCCCCGTCGATTTGGATTTGATACTTGAAATATTCCGTTGGAACATTTTGATTTTTAGGAACTACGGTAATGAAATATCGCATTAAAACCCTCAAATGTCAATATTTTTAAAACATAAATAAAAAAAGCGGCGATTCCATTCGAAATCATCCGCTTCTTTGGTTATCGTCTTGATTCAAACTTAACCAAGCCATTAAATACTTTCATTGCCTCCTTGCGTTTTGACCCTGCCCGTTTGATATTTCCTGTTATGATAACTATATAGCTGAGGTTGTCATAGTTTATTGCTACAGCAATTTCATGCTGCGGTTTCAATTCAACAAAGAAAATATTTTTACAAATCTGAGGACCATTTTCATAGCTTCTATAAAGAAACTTCTCGTTGGCCTTCTGCACCTTTTTGATAATCTCGATTGCACTTGAAAGATCAACTCCTCTTCTTTCATTAACCACGATATTAACATCCTCTGACATAATAACCTCCTCTTGATTGGTAATTTTTTCTGAGATAAAACTCAAACAACAATAGAGATGTGATAAAATTTCAACAAAAAAACGCTGCTGAAAAATACCTGCGATGTTTACAACATCTCCTCCCTCTTGATTTTGATTGATATTTAAAGTATTCTTTAGAATACTTGATTTTTAGGAACTGCAATAATGAAATATTACATCAAAACATTCGGCTGTCAAATGAATCACTCTGATTCCGAACGAATTGCGGGTTTTTTGGAAGCGCAAAAAATTAATCCGGCTAAAGACATAAAATCAGCGGATCTGGTAGTTTTCAATACCTGCGGAGTGCGACAAATGGCGGAAGACCGGGTTTATGGACAAATACATAATTTGAGAGTCAAAAGTCAAAAGTCAAAAGTCAAAATTGTCCTAACTGGGTGTTTGGCACATCGAAAAGACGTGCAAAGAAGGCTTAAAAATAAAGTTGATTTGTTTGCTGACATAAAATATTTCCAGAAAGAAATTAAGAAAATTCTAGATACCAAGAACCAGACTACAAACAATGAACTTGATTATTTTTCAATCAAACCAAAATACAATAGCAAATATACTGCACTTATTCCCGTCATGACCGGCTGCAACAACTTCTGTTCCTATTGCGTTGTTCCTTATGCCCGAGGAAAAGAAGTTTCTCGCCCCGAAGAAGATATAATAAAAGAAATAAAAAAATTGATTAAGACGGGTTATAAAGAAATAATTTTATTGGGCCAAAATGTCAATTCATATCAAGGAGCAAAAGGAAATAATTTTTCCCAGCTTCTTAAAAAAATCAACAATATTCCCGGTAATTTTTGGATCAGCTTTGTTAGCAACCATCCAAAAGATTTTTCCGATGAGCTCATTAAAACTGCCACAAAATTGAAAAAAGTCTGCGAATATATCCATCTTCCTATCCAGGCCGGAAACGATAAAATTCTGGAAAAAATGAACCGAAAATACACGCAAAAGCAATATCTGAAATTGGTAGAAAAAATTAGAAAATCATTCGAAAAAAATAAACCAAGAAGTTTGTATTCCCTTACCTCCGATATAATCGTCGGATTTCCCGGAGAAACCAGGAAACAATTTGAAGAATCCGCCAAAATAATGATGAAAGAAAAATATGATATGGTCTATTTCGGTCAATTTTCTCCTCGCCCGGAAACCGCTGCCTGGAAAATGAAAGGCAACATAAGCAGAGAAGAAAAGTCCAGAAGAGAACAATTTCTTAATGAAATCCTTAAAAAAACATCTTTTGAAAATAATAAAAAATATTTAAATAAAACTTTGGAAGTTTTTGTTGAAAAAGAAAAAAGAGGATTTTATTTCGGAAGAACCCGAACGATGAAAAACGTGAAAATAATTTCAAATAAGAAAAATCTGATTGGAAAAATCGTAAAAGCAAACATCAATAAAATAAATATATGGAATCTAGAAGCAGAAATAAAATAATTGTAATACTTGGACCCACTTCCTCCGGAAAATCGGATGTGGCCATTAAACTTGCCCGAAAATTCAACGGCGAAATCATTTCCGCTGACAGCCGGCAGATATACAAAGGGATGGATCTGGGTACCGGAAAAGTTTCCAAAGCCCAGCAAAGATTAGCCAGACACCAAATATTAGACATCATAAGTCCCAATACTGAATACAATGTTTCCAAATTCAAAAAAGATGCAATTTACGCAATTAATTGCGTGCTTCAAAAAGGCGAACTTCCGATTATTTGCGGAGGAACCGGATTCTGGATAAAATCTATCGTTGACGACATTGATTTTCCAGAAGTAAAACCAGATAAGGATTTAAGAAAAAAACTTGAAAAAGAAACTGCTGAAAAATTATTTTCCCTACTCAAAAAGTTGGATCCGGAACGAGCAAAAAATATCGATGCTAAAAATAAAATCCGGATTATCCGAGCAATAGAAATCTGCAAAACTATTGGAAAAGTTCCGAAAAAAACAACCCCCAATATACAAAATACAAAATATGATTTTTTACAAATCGGGATTGATATACCAAAAGAAAAATTGCACAAAAAAATAAAAACGCGTTTGGAAAAACGCTTCAAGCAAGGAATGCTAAGGGAAATTGAGAAGCTACACAAAAATGGAGTCAGCTGGAAAAGACTGGAAAGCTTCGGCTTAGAATACCGCTGGATAGCAAGATATCTTCAGGATAATATCTCGAGGAAAGAAATGGAAGAGAATTTGTACAATAACACCAAAAATTATGCCAAGCGTCAGATGACCTGGTTTAAAAAAGACAAAAGGATAATTTGGTTAAAAAATTACAAAGAAATCGAAAAAAACGTAAAGAACTTCATTTCATAAAAAAATCGCCCTACTAGGGCGATTTTTCATGTATCCGCAGGCTAGTTGTGATATTTCTTGTCCATTATCTCTTCTATTATCTGAGAAGCAAGTGATTTGGCTTTCCACTTCTCATCTTCTTCCGGATCCAAAGGTACCCTTCCCTCCAAGATTGCTTTTTCCCATGCCGTTTTCAACTCATATTCCTTATCTCTTATCATTTTCTTTATATCTTCGGAATATTTTTTAACATATTCTGGTTTTTGATTTTGAACCATTCCAAAAGCCATTTCTTCAATTCTCTCCATGACTGTTTTTGGTTTTTGAGGCGGTAATTCGTAACTAGGTTTTTCCATATTTTTTTATTTTAAGAAATTATTTATCTAAATTTTTCTTAAGAAGTTCGGATGTTGTTTTCGGATTGGCTTTTCCTTTTGTTTCTTTCATTACTTGACCTATCAAAAACTGAAATGCGTTTTGTTTTCCATTTTTAAAATCCTCAACTGATTTTTGGTTAGTATTCAAAATTTTATTAATGATATTTTCCAATTCGCCATCATCCTCCATCTGCAAAAGATTTTTTTCTTCAATTACTTGCGACGGATCGCTGCCATTGCGATACATTTCCTGAAGAACCGCCTGGGCAGCACTAGAATTTATTTTTCCCGAAGCGACAAATCCGATAAATTCTGCATAATTTTCCGGGGTGACCTTAATATCCCGAATATTTTCATTATTTTGGACCAGATGCTTTCGAAGCTCAGTGATTATATAATTGGCAGAAAGTTTTATTATCTTGTCTTTGGAAATTTCAAATTCATGGGCGGTTATTTTTTCTCCAAGTTCACAGACCACTTTTTCAAAAAAGTCAGCCAGATCCTTTTCAGAGGTTAGAATTTCAACATCTTTTTCAGGCAGATTAAACTCCTTTTTAAATCTTTCAATTTTTTGGTCAGGAAGTTCCGGGAGATTGCTTCTAAGTTCCTTGACATACTGCTCCGTAAACTTGAAAGGGGGGGTATCCGGTTCGGGAAAATATCGATAATCGTGAGCTGATTCCTTGATTCTTTGACTTACTGTTGCATTGCGATTGCTGTCCCAGCCTCTCGTTTCCTGTGTAACCTTTTCTCCTTTTCCCAAAACTTCGGTCTGTCTTTCAATCTCATAATTTATCGCCTTTTCCACAAACTTGAATGAATTTATATTTTTAATCTCCACTTTCGTCCCGCTAAGTTTCTCTTCTCCTTTTTTATATAAAGAAATATTCACCTCGCAGCGCATATTTCCTTTTTCCATATCAGCATCTGATATTCCAAGATAACGGAATACCTGTTGAAGTTTCTGGCAGAAAACTCTGGCTTCTTTTCCGTTTTCAATATCCGGTTCAGTGACCAACTCCATAAGCGGCACTCCTGCCCGATTGAAATCTACCAAAGTGTAATCCGTTCCTGTCGGATGAACTAATTTACCCGTATCTTCTTCGAGATGAATCCTAGTTATTCCAACTTCCTTTCCTTCTATCTTCAATCTTCCATTTTCACAAAAAGGCTTGTCATATTGGGAAATCTGATATCCCTTGGGAAGATCAGGATAAAAATAATTTTTGCGGTCAAATTTGGAATCAAGCTTAATCTCGCAATCAAGAGCTAGTCCCGCCAGCTGGACAAATTCAATTGCTTGTTTATTGGGATACGGAAGTGTTCCCGGCTGACCAGTACAAACCGGGCAGATATGGAGATTAGGTTCTCTTTCCTCCCCAAGTCCGTTTTTGCAATCGCAAAACATCTTAGACCTAGTTTTAAGTTCTGCGTGGATTTCCATTCCAATGACTGGTATGTATTTTGTCATAAATTTAATTTTATCTATTATCTCCGCTACCGTTTAATTTTCCTCTTTCCATCCGGCTATATAATTTTTCAATATTCTTTTCAGCTATTTCATCAAGGGAAATCCCGAGTTCTGTCGCTAATTGAGAAACGTACCATAAAACATCCCCCAATTCTTTTTTGATCGCCTCTCTGGTTTCACCATCAATAATTCCTCCTCTGTCTCGAATTACTTTTTTTATTTTTTCAGAAACTTCTCCAGCCTCACCAGAAAGCCCTAAGGTCGGATAAATAAAATTATTATCCTTGTTGGGATAAACTGCAGTCTTTCTCGATTTTTCCTGATATTCTTTAAATTCCATAGAATAATACTACAAAAAAAATTATAATAATTCTTCCTTTACGATTTTTCTGATGTCATTTTGAACTTTATTTATCGTTTGATTAGCACTCACAATATTCCACTTGTGCAATCTTGCCAGCAAGAAATGAAAATTTTTACAGATTTTTATCCGATCGGAATCCATTTCGTTTCGATGATCTTTCTCAATCGCAGTCACGAATCTGTCTCCATGCATAAGTATTGACAAGTCGGCTTGAAATAATTTTTCATTTATTTTTTCCAGATATTTTAAATCTCCTCCCCAAGTAAGTCCCCAAGCAATTCCGGTTCCGATATAATCTTCTGCCACAATCCATTCTCCGTTACTCAATCTCTTTTTTAGTTCTTTTTCATATCTTTTCCTATTATCGGAGTATTTTTTCTGAAGTTCATGGGTGGAAAGCTCGTTTTTGACTCGAAACTTCGGATCACGGAGATATTTATAAATAAAAGGGCCTTCTGGCTTAAGATCATAAACCGGATATTTGAGACGACTGGCGTTTTTTCCTTGAGCCTGGAGATATGCCACCAATCTCTCAGTTTGGGCCGTCTTTCCGATTCCGTTAGTTCCATAAATAGCAATAAATTTTCCCCGCCTATCGGCAGGCAAGCTCTTTTTCATATTTTTAATCTTAGCATATTAGAAAAAAATTTGAAAAGGACAGCAAAAAGAGCTGCCTATCTTTCTGGAATAGCAGCTCTTTTAAATTAAACTTGGTCTTTTTTTTCAGTAATATCCTGAAGCCCGCGTCTTATATCCCAATCATCAAGGTCTAAATCCGAATGAAGAACCAGGCCGGGAAACATTTCTAAAAGCGAACGATGCATCTGGTGAGCAACCTTTCGAAGAGTAGGATGAACCGCTTTTCCACTTCGAAGCTCAACCACATAAACAGTTGCCGGAAGTCCGTAGGAAATCTTGCAAGGCACGTTGAATCCAAGAGCAATATAATACTGAAGGTATTTTGGCTCTAGATCTAATTTTCCGATTTTTTCTGCTTGGTCTTCAATTAATTTTTCAGCTTCAGTCCTCAATCCATTTGGCAGCTGTTCAAGATACCAAGAATTAAATCCGAATCTAGTGGTAAGCAACGGCATTCGACAAACTCCGTTTCTATGCCTTTGAATATCCCTGAAAGATCCAAAGTCCAGCAAGAATTCAAAAGTTACTGTTCCAAGTTCTGAAAGAAAATGAGGCAAATTAGTTTTGACTGGCCGCCAGAAAATTATATCTTTATATTTGTTAAGTTCCTTATTATTAATATCAGAATGATTTCTGAATCTTGGATGATTTTCCGGATCAAAATAATTATAGCTCTGCATGGAATATTCTCGATATTTTTCCTGTTCGGGATAAAGTTCATGACTAAAACTGTGAGCATATTTTTCTTTGAGCTTTAAAAGCATTTCTTCAGCCAGGGTCGATACTTCTTCAACCGGATGATGTCTAAGGATAGAAAGCTTATCCCAAGCCTGCCGAAGATTAGTATGCCAGCTGAGCTGAGTCGTAATTCCTGCCGGCAAAAATCCTCTCATAATATCAAAAGTTCTGGCTTTGATGGCTTTTTCATAAACTCCTTCGTCTTCATCGGGACGTTTTGGATATTTTTCCTTAAGATGCTCTTGAACAGCTTTTTGGTTTCCAACATAAAAATTCATCCAATTTCTCAAAATCTCTCTAGAGTCTTCGGTCATCAAGGGATCGATTATCGGTTGCTTGGACATGTCGATATACCTGGTACTGGTTTCCTGCCCGGAATAAAGAGGCCAGTCCTGGATGGCCTTATCTGCCAAAGTGCTAATTCCTTCAATAAAAAGAGTGGTACTTCCACAATCCGCAATGCTGGAGTGTCCGTAACCGACATAAAATCTCTCCATAAATTTTCCGGATCCGGTTTCTTTTACCTTATTTACGTGTTCCTCAACACTGGAAGCGCTCCTTGAATAAAGCGCCTGAAGCATCGCTGTATCTTGCGGATTAAACTCATCGTAGACAAATATCTTGGACATATTATTAAAGAAAATCATCCTCCTCAAGATTTATTTATAGTATTTAATTTATACAGCTTGATATTATTTTGTCAATTTGTTCATGAAGATGATTGAAGTCTACGTTATTGTCAATCACAAAGTCAGCATAATTTTTGAGATCATTGATCTGAAGTTCGGTTTCCAAATTATGTTCTTCTACAAATTTTTCAAAAGTTTTGCCATTATCATCCGTATTTTCTCCTCGCTTAATGATTCTTTCATAACACACCTTGATATCTGTATCAATATAAATAAATTTAAACTCCGGAATTTTTTTGAGGTATTCGATGTCCGCCAATCTCCTGATTCCATCAATTATAATCACTTCGCTTTCATCTTTCTTGACATCTTCTGCCATTACTTTGGCAAAAAGATCTTCGCCAAAATTTTGTCGGAGTATCGTTGAAATATTGGCAACGTTTTCTCTTGTTTGTTCAATATACAACCGATCAAGAACATCCCGCAGCATCGTAGAAAAACGATAAGAACTAGCTTTATACTTTTCTTCAATGTGTCTTGCCGCTGTCCCTTTTCCGCATGCCATTTCACCAGCAAGTCCGATAATAATTTTGTGCATTTGTTGTTTTATTTTTTAATAATTACATGTCCTTATATTTTTGCATTTTATTATTCACTAATTCGTATTTAACTCCGGCTTCTCTGAATATTTCCTTACTTCTTTCTCCGGCATGATAATCCATATTGCAAACTACCCTTTTTATTCCGGAATTAATAATAATCTTGGCGCAAACATAACAAGGAGTCATATGGCAATATAAAGTGGCTCCATCCAATGCTAATCCGAATCGAGCCGCATTGGCAATTGCATTTTGCTCTGCATGAGTAGTACGGATACAATGACGCGTCTTGCCTCCATCTTCATGAATAACCGTATGCATCTCATGGCCAATTTCATCACAATGAGCTGTTCCCATAGGAGAACCGATATATCCAGTTGATAAAATCCTTTTATCCTTTGCAATAACACACCCCGATCTGCTTCTATCGCAAGTCCCTCTGCTTCCTGTAAGCTCCGCAATTTCCAAAAAATATTCATCCCAGGATGGCCTTACGTATCTTTTGACTTTATTTTTATTGATTTTAGTTTTTCCCCTTACTATTTTCTTCATATTTTTTAGTCCCCTAAAAAATTATTTCATTCCCTTATAAATTGGAAATTTTTTGCAAAGTTTGATAACTTCGCTGTGAATTTTTTTCAGATATTTTTCGTCTTTATAGTTTCCAATCACGTCATTGATCCATTTGCAAATCATTTTAACTTCCTTTTCTTTCATCCCGCGAGTAGTGATAGCCGGCATTCCAATACGAACCCCGCTCGGATCAAATGGACTTCTGGGATCATCTGGGATCATATTTTTATTAAGGGTTATTCCGACCTTGTCCAGTGCTACCTCGGCTTCTTTTCCAGTTACACCTTTCGATCCGAAAACATCCACCAAAACCATATGATTATCCGTTCCACCAAACATCAATTTAAATCCGTATTTTTTAAGTTCTTGTTCCAAAACCTTGGCATTTTTAAGTATTTGTTTGGCATACACTCTAAAGGATGGTTTTAAAGCTTCTCCGAAAGCCACGGCTTTGGCCGCAATATTATTCATATGCGGTCCGCCTTGAAATCCGGGAAATGCCGCTTTATCAATTGCTTTGGCGTATTTTTCTTTACACATAATCATTCCTCCTCGCGGTCCGCGAAGAGTTTTATGAGTAGTTGTCGTCACAATATCGAAGTATGGAACTGGGTTCGAAAGAGCTTTTCCGGCAATCAAGCCTGCAATGTGAGCAATATCAATCATGGTAATTGCTCCCACCTTTTTGGCAATTTCCTGGAATTTTTTGTAATCCAGTTGTCTGGTGTAAGCGGAAAATCCAGCCAGAATCATTTGGGGTTTTTCTTTAATTGCCATTTTTTCCAGTTCTTTATAATCTATTTTCCCATCCTTTCCAGTTTTATATCGAATAAATTTATAAATCTGGGCGGAAAGCGTAACTGGATGACCGTGAGTAAGATGTCCTCCATGAGAAAGATCCATTCCCAGAATTTTGTCTCCTGGCTTGAGCACTGCGCTATAGGCAATCATATTGGCCGGAGCTCCGGAAAGAGGTTGCACATTGACGTGTTCGGCTCCGAAGAGTTTCTTTGCCCGTTCGATAGCCAGTTTTTCCACTTTATCAGTATAAGTCTGTCCTCCATAATAACGGCGTCCCGGATAACCTTCAGAATATTTATTAGTAAAAACCGACCCTAAAGCTTCTAAAACCGCCTCAGAAACATAATTTTCTGATGCAATGAGTTCCATTCCTTCTTGCTGACGTTTAATTTCTCCAAGTATCGATTTATAAACTTCTTTATCTTGTTTTTTTATATTTTTCATAAAAAGAGATTAGGATTAAGCGCTCTTTTATTCTATTATTTTTCCTTTTTAAAGTCAAAAAAAGCGCCCTCTAGGCGCTTTTTTAAAAAAATTATCCAAATATTATTTTCATTCCCGGCCCCATCGTCGAACAGATAGATACGGAAATTATGTATTTTCCTTTCGCTACCTGAGGCTTAGCTTTCTGAAGGGATCCGAGAAATGCTTCAATATTTTCTTTGAGCTTATTTTCATCAAAAGAAACTTTTCCAACCAGCTGATGAACATTAGCCCCATCATCATTTTTAAAACTTACTTTTCCTTTTTTAAGCATTTCTACAGTTTCTTTTATTTTTTCAGTAACAGTCTCGGTTTTCGGACTTGGCATAAGGCCGCGCGGACCAAGAATTTTGGCTACCTGAGCAAGCTTCGGCATCATTTCCGGAGTAGCTACCAGGATATCAAATTGAGAAATTTTATTATTTTTAATCTTTTCAATCATCTCTTCTCCACCAACAATATCCGCTCCAGCATCCTTAGCTTCTTTGACCTTTGTTGAAGTTATAACTGCCACTTTTTTGGTTTTTCCGGTTCCGTGAGGAAGTACAACTGCTCCTCGAACCTGCTGTTCACCTTTCTTGGGATCAATTGAGAGCTTTACGTGAATTTCCACTGATTCATCAAATTTAGCAATTTTATTTTCCTTGATTACCTTTATGGCTTCCTCGATGGAATATTTTTTGTCTTTTTCAATCTTCTCAAAAACCTTCTTATATTTTTTACTTCTAAACATAATTTTACGTGGTGCGAATGAATTACGCAATTAGATAAGTAATTCTCCCACTGAAATAATAATTAATTTAAAATGATTTTGAAATTACTCGACTTTAATGCCCATGCTTCTTGCTGTCCCTTCAATAATTTTCATTGCCTGATCGACATCGTTGGCATTCAAATCCTCCATCTTGGTTTCAGCAATTTGTTTGGCTTGCTCCTTGGTTATTTTTCCCACTTTGTTTTTAAGCGGATTTCCTGATCCTTTTTCAACTTTAGCCGCTTTTTTGATAAGTTCGGCTGCTGGGGAAGTTTTCATGATAAAATCAAAAGTTCGGTCTTCAAAAACGGTTATTTCCACTGGGATAATGTCACCATTTTTATCCTGAGTAGCAGCATTAAAGCGGGTGCAAAAATCCTGGATATTCAATCCGTGCTGTCCGAGTGCCGGACCGACTGGAGGAGCTGGATTGGCTCTGCCTCCTGGTATTTGTAATTTGATAATAGTTTTAATTTTCTTTGCCATTTTTCCTTCAAGTGGAACGAGAAGCTGAAAAAACGAGCACCCCGTACCAATTCTTTAATTTAACTGATAAAATGTTAGCTGACTAACCCACTAGATGATTCCGAGAAGCAAACTATGTTTTTATAAAACAGTTTCGAAATCAATGCGGGACAGGTCTGCCATTAAATTTTCCTTATCTGCAAAAAGTCTAATTCTACCGGCGTTTCCCTGCCGAAAACAGAAATCAGAACTTTTACTTTTCCTTTTTCCTCATTTGTTTCCTGAACTTTTCCGTCAAAATCCTTAAATGGACCGTCATTAATCTTAACCGCATCTCCCTCCTGAACATCAATCTTGTATTTTGGTTCAGCCACTCCCATCCTTTTCTTTAAAGCTTCAATCTCTCTGGGATCAACTGGAGTCGGAGTGGTTCCAAGACCGATAAATCCCGTCACGTTAGGAGTATTTCGAACAACATACCAGGAGGCATCGGTCACGATCATTTCCACAAGAACATATCCAGGATAGATTCTTTCTTCCACCACCAATCTTTTTCCTGCTTTGATCTTAATTTTCTTTTCTTTAGGAACCATCGCATCAAAAATCAAGTCCTGCATATCCATTGATTCAATCCTTTGCTTGAGATTTCGAGCTACATTGTCTTCATAACCGGAATAAGTATGAAGGACATACCAGGCTCGTCCATGATGTTGTGTTTGCTTCGCCATTTTTGTCTTCGAATGGAACGAAAAGCTACAAAAATGAGCGTCTCGTACCAGTTCCGTGTTTAAACTTTATTTTATAAGCCCTTTCAGAATCTGGCTAAAAATGTAGTCCAGGCTCCCCAAAAAAGCAGCTACAGAAAGGCTTAAACCAATTACAATTAATGTGTAATTTACAGTTTGTTTTTTTGAAGGCCAGTTGACCTTGGTCATTTCAACCTTGGCTTCCTTGAAAAATGTAACGATATTGTTCATAATTTTGAGTTTTTTAAAAAGCCCTTGGGGCTTTTATTACCTTTTTATACTACTACTAAATAATTTTTTTGTCAAATCCTTATTGCTCCTCTTCTTAAGACAATTATTTTTCCATTTTCTATTCTAATAAGCGTTGAGGATAAAGACTTCAATGTTCCTCCATCCACATAAAAATCCACC
>JAKLHP010000010.1 GCA_022710085.1 Patescibacteria group bacterium
ATCACTCCTTTTGGTAGGATTTATCGCCCTAGCCATCGGAGCCAAATGGTTCGCAATGACAATCAAGGAGAGCAAGGAGCTTTTCAATCCCCTATGGGATTAAAAGCTACCCAGGGAGGGACAACCAGTCCCTCTTTTCCATTTCCTACAAAAAAACGGAGAAGATCCGTTTTTTTGTATATTTCATGTTTTATAACAATTATTCTTCTGTCACTCTTTCCACTTCTTCCAAGGTTGTTTCTCCTTCCAAAACTTTGAGCACTCCATCCTGTGCCATAGTTAGCATTCCTTTTTCAATCGCCTTGTCGCAAATCTGGGTTGAAAAAGCATTCTGGAAAATCATTTCTTTAATTTCTTTATCAATCACCAAGACTTCACTGACCGTAGTTCTCCCCTTATATCCGATTCCATTGCATTTATCGCATCCTTTTGGCTTATAGATATATTCAATCGAAGGGATTTCTACTCCTGCATTTTTTGAAATTAATTTGATCACTTTTTCTATTCTTGCTTTCTCTTCCGAATTAGCGCTCACTTTTTCCTTGCAATCACAAAGTTTTCGGACAAGGCGCTGAGCCATAAAAGCATTGGAAGATGTCGCTAGATCATCTGCTCTAACTCCCATATTAATAAGCCTCTGGATAGATCCGGTAGCATCATTGGTGTGAAGCGTTGACAGAACAAGGTGGCCGGTAAGTGCCGATTGAACGGCAACTTTGGCTGTTTCTTCGTCGCGGATTTCGCCGACCATCATAATGTCAGGATTTTGACGCATCAGAGAACGAAGAGCCGTCGGAAAAGTGTATCCTCCAGATTCATTTACCTGGGTTTGCAAAATTCCGGGAAGCTGATATTCAATCGGATCTTCCACGGTAATAATTTTTACCTCCGACCTATTAAGAACTTTGAGAATGCTGTACAGTGTTGTTGATTTTCCGCTTCCAGTCGGACCAGTATTGAGAAATACTCCGTTGGGTTTTTTTACTTCATGCATAATCTTTTCAAGATTCTGCTTTCTGATCCCCAGTTTTTCAACGTCAAGCGCTACTGCCGACTTATTGAGAAGCCTCATCACCACTGTCTCCCCGAAGCCTCCCAAAATTATGGAAACACGGATATCAACCTTGGTGTCCCTGACTGTCCCGAAAGGCTTATCCAAAACAATTGAGAAGCGACTGTCTTTTACTCCTTCTCGAACTTCCGACTTGAGTCCGCAGAGAACTTTGATTTCCCCAAGAAAAGATGGATACTCATTAAGAGGAATCGTTCCGGCTGTTTGAAGTATTCCGTCAATTCGAAGGCGAATCTTGACGTCATTTTCTTCCGGTTCAATATGGATGTCTCCAGCTTCAAGCAGAAGGGCACTGGCAAAAACAACCTTGAGTACTTCTTTTTGATTGGATTCTTTGATAAATTTTCCTAATGCTTCAAAGGAAGAAATATTTTTCGAAGTTCTTTCAAGTTCAGCTTCAGAAACGGCAATAGACCGCGCTAGAACCTGAGACATTAATTTTTCATAAATTTCTTCCAAAAACTCTGTTTGTCCCGTAGCTCTCCAGACTTCTTCAAGCGAAGTTATTCCTTCCACAGCCTTAAGGATTCCATCCTGAGCCATAGTAATCATTCCGTTTTCGAGTGCAGCCTTGGTAATATCGCCTTCGCTTGCCATCTCAAGAATTAATTTTTCAATATCATCATTGATGGTCAACACTTCATAAACTCCCACTCTTCCCTTGTATCCCAAGTTGTTGCATTTGGGACATCCTTTCGGACGATAAAGAAATTTAACATCCTTCGGAATTTCCACTTTAGCTTTCGGAGAAATGATTGCCAGAATTCTTTTAAGCGACTCAATGGTTTCCTTGGCTGGCATATATTGCTCCTTGCAATATGAGCAAAGTCTGCGTACCAATCTTTGGGCCATAAAAGCATTGACTGCCGGAGCAATAAGGTTGGGTTTTACTCCCAACTCGATCATTCGGGGAATTGAAGCAGATGCGTTATTGGTATGGAGAGTGGAAAGCACAAGATGTCCGGTAAGCGCTGCGTTTACTCCAATATCAGCCGTCTCTTCATCACGGATTTCACCGACCAAAATCACATCTGGATCCTGGCGAACAATAGCCCGAAGTCCGTTAACGAAAGTGTATCCCTTGCTTTTGTTTACTTGGGTTTGCGAGATTCCCTTGATTTCATATTCTACCGGATCTTCTACGGTAATAATTTTTATGTCCGGGGTGTTCAATTTATTGATAAGAGCATAAAGAGTAGTCGTCTTTCCCGATCCAGTCGGTCCGGTAGTAAGTATCATTCCGTTTGTCTTTTCCATCTGCAGCTGAACAGCTTCGTATGCAAGGCCACGGAGTCCCAACTCCTCCACCCGGAGAAGCACGTCCGATTGATTGAGAAGCCTCATTACGATGCTCTCTCCGTGATTTCCGGGAATTATACTGACTCTGACATCAATCCTCCCGTTTTTCTCAAGGTCTATGACAAAATGGCCATCCTGGGCGATATCCCGGATGTTAATTTTCATCTTTCCCATCATTTTTATCCTGGAAAGAACAGAACGATATATTTCATGGGGAAAATTTCCGATATCCTGGAGGACTCCGTCAATCCTGTATCTGAGTCTCACTTCTTTTTCCTGGGGTTCAAAATGAATATCACTGGCTTTCATCTTAACTCCTCCTGCCATAACCATATTAATCATCTGAGTGGTAGGAATTTCATTCATCCTCTTCTTGAGCTCCAAAAGGTCTCCGAATTGCTTTTCAAATTCTTCCAAATCCCTTCCGGAAAGCATCATTCGGAGCATATCGATATTTTCCAGAAGCGGAATCTCCTTGTATTTGTTCCAGATCCTTTGAATCGATGAATGAGAAACAACATACAAATGAGCTGTCCATCCATTTTCTCCGACTAAAAAATTGATATGTTCCAATGCTTCTTTGCTTTTCGGATTTGCTAAAGCAAAATGGACATTCTTTCCTTTCTTTTGAAATACTCCCATTTCAAATTTTCTCGAATCATTTTCAGAAATCGTCCTTATATCATCTCCGTGGACCGGAAAAATATTAAGGTCAACATAAGGAAGACCGAGTTCTCTGGAAAGTTTCGCCGCTTGTTCCTCTTCTTCGACCTTACTAAGCCGGCTCAGGACATTCTGAGTTTTTATTTCTTTGTCTAAATTGATTTTAGTTTTTCCCTTTACTACTTTGGGCATAATTTTTTGTTTTTCTTATTATATTTTATCCCATTTCAGTTGGAATAGCAAAAAATCAACCTTGAATATTCGAGGTTGATTTGAATCTGCAAAAATATAATATGCTTCCGTTAAAAACTGGATGACTTTAATTTTTCCAAAGTCTCTTTTTCCACTTCCAGAATATTTTTTCCCTGATTTTTCAAGATCACTACGTCCCTTTTAAGCTCTCCTCCGAGAATGTCAGAAATCTTCTTGGCCATTTCTTCGGTAGCACACTTGATCATCCCGACCACCACATCCATTTTTTCATTGTAGAGAACCATAAAGATATCTCCGGCTGAATAATTGTCCCTGACTTTTTCCAAAATAAAAGGAATGTCTTTGGGATTGCTTCGGCTTTGGACAAAATCTTCAATGGTAACCAGCGACCAAGCCAGTTTTTTCTCTTCATCCCAGTTGAGCCGTGCCATTACCCGTCCCCAGAGTTTCAGCATGTTGAAAGGCTGGGTCTTGTAAAGCCAGCGAATAATTTCCTGCTGCTTAGCTCCTTTGTCCATAAGCTTGGCTGCAATCTGAAGCGATTTGGGCGTGGTGTTTTTTCTTTGAAAACTTTCCGTATCACTGATTATCCCGGCAAGCAGGCAGTTGGCAATATTTTCATCGATACTTTCTCCATCAATCTTTTCCAAAATTTCAGTCAGCATTTCCGAGGTAGAGGAAGCGGTAATGTCGACCAGATTAACTTGTCCGAAGTTTTCATTGTTAGGATGATGATCGATATTGATAATCGGAACTTCATAAAAAATATCCGGATTCTCTTCAAAAATTTTTCCCAGACTTTCTTTGTCAGGACTGTTAAAGATAACTACCAAGTCGTATTTTGATTTAGCCGGAATAAAAGAAAAGTCACGGGGATCGATTGATCCTTTTTCCGGAGTAATAAAAATCTTCAGCTCATCCTCTCCCAGTTCGGGTTTTACGTTGCGTATCTTATTGTATCTGGTGTTAAAAACCAGGATAAACTCTTTGGCTTCAGGAATGTTATTGGAAATATTTTTCGGCCTGGAAAGGAAATTAAATTTTTCAGCTTCATTGAACTCATCGCAAAAAGCCAGGGAAGCTTCGATTCCTTTTTTCTCCAGAAAAAAATAAAGAGCCCAGCCGGATCCGATCGTGTCTCCTGAAGGACTTTGAGGCAAAATTATCAGAATGTTTTTTGATTTTTCTATGAGACCTCCAAATTGTTCAATTGGTTCTAAGGCCATAACTTAAAAACTCTAAAGCCTGCTCCTTGAAGACTGAATAAATTATCAAATGGATAATTTGATAACCTAGATTTTATTTAAAATTATAAAACTAGACTCCGACTCTTTTGATAAATAAGTATTTCAGCTTAGCAGAGCTATTTGAACGTGTCAACTGGGGTCTTGACAAAATCCTGTTTTGGGTGTATACTAATAAGTCAAGAAGATAGGAAAGAAATTTGAAAATTCGGTTCAAATAAAGCAAAAACTGGTAGTTTCTACCAAAAAATGGCTTGTTTGAATGGTTTTCCAAAGAGTAGCTTTCAAGCTAATTGAGCTCTGCTCTGTGGGAAACCACAAAAAAAGGAAAGCAAATTAAAAATATATAAGGAGGTGCCCTATGAAGGCACAGAAAGTTGTTGTGGCATTTGTTGTTATAATGTTCGCAATCATCGGAGTTTTTGGGGAAGCGTTCGGAAGTGATAACAACCGGTCCGTTGAGTATAAGGACCAGTCGAGGAGAAACAGTAGCAATGTAAGCACTAACACCAACAGCAACAGCAACCGGTCATCCTCGAGAAGCTCGCTGAGTAACTCGGGGAATAGCAATGTGACTGTACAGAACATCATCGCTGGAACTTCCTCGGGAAGGTCTAGTGGTGGGAGAAGCTACAGAGGAAGCCGACGCGGTGGCAACAACAACAATGAGATGCTCTATGGAATAGGTGGGGCACTCATCGGCGGTGTGATTGGTTACGTAGTTGGTAACCAGAACAACCGCCAGCAGCCGGTTGTCGTTCAGCCGGCCGCCTACCCCCAGCAGAGCCCCCAGGCTAACGCCAGCGCTGAGATAACCATTAATGGTCTGCGTTGTCAGCAGGCCGGTTACGATCAGACGGGCGCCGCAATCCTCCGTTGCAGCAGGTAATTCCTCTGCATCGGGACTGAGGCCAGATCATTCTAAACGAGTGGCTGGCCTCAATTTTTTTCAAAGCATAGAATTGGAAATTATTCCAAAATTATCCTGTGAAAAAAATAGAAAAATAAAGGAGACTAGTTATGAAAAAATTTGTTCTTTGTGTTTTTACAGTATTAACGATTTTGTCGATTGCCAACTTGGCTTTCGCCGAAACCGAAGTCGTCGTCCAGGGCGACAAGGTGCGCTCTGGACTGGTGGCCGAGCTCATCAGCAGCTATTTCCCGGGAGCAACGGGAAAAGCTGTCGAGAATTCCGGTCTTGGTGAATATGTTATTGTCACCGGACCGGGAAGGACCGAGAAGATTCACTTCTCGGGAAAATTGGTTGCGAAGCTCAAAAAGCTCGCGGCCAATTCCAAGGCCGGACAGGGTCTTATGGACATCTGCCCGACCCAGGCCAAACAGCTCAAGATGGCGGTCGGAACGCTCGGATGCTGCGAACCCATCGAAATCCGGATTCGCGCCAGAGCTCAGGCCGGAACATGGATTGAACCTACCACGCCGCAAGGAAGTGAAATCGTAATGCAGGATGGGAAGCGGATAAGAATTTATTCCAGCCCTCCCATCTAAAGCAGCAGCCCGGTTTTCTAAGATTGAAATTCAATCAAAGAAAGCCGGGGTTTTTTGATTTTTGGCTTAAAATGAAATATAATCACATAAACAAATGTTGAAATAAACACTAGGAGGTGAGAGATGAAAAAAGTTCTTCTATGTGCAGGGTTGGCAGTACTGTTTCTTTTTTCTACTGTGGCAATTTCAGCTGCTTTCGGGCATCACCATGATTTTCAGCGCCATCACTACCGACACTATTCGGGATACAGCCATCACCATTACGGCTATCATCGTTATGGCTCCAAGGCAGATTCATTCTTTTACGGACTCGGTGCAGGGATAATGACAGGAGCAATCATTTCCCATCACAATTACCCGCCGACCTATTCCTATTATCCAACTTGCGGATATTGGACCCAGAGATGCAATCGCTATAATGGCCAAATTAGATGTTCGAAAACTTGGATAGAGGTCCGATGCCGGTAACGGACAGATTCAAACGAGCGGCGAAAGATTCAATGCATCACTTTCGTCGCTTTTCTTTTTCCATTTTTTTTATTACGATATAACTATGAAAAAATTTACCACCCTCAGAAAAAACCAGACCCAAAAACTCGGAGAGCTCTTAGCCAAAGAATTGGGAGGCGGGAAAATTATCTGCCTTTCCGGAGATCTGGGATCAGGAAAAACCACTTTTACCCAAGGACTGCTCAGGGGACTGAAAATCAAGGGTCCTTATACCAGCCCGACTTTTGTGGTAATGAAACATTATAAAAAAAAGATTCTGAATTCCAAATCCAAAACTTTAAATATTTATCATATCGACGCCTACCGAATTACGAGCAAGGATTTATTGGAACTTGGCTGGGAAGAGATAACCAGGGATAAAAATAATATCATTATCATAGAATGGGCCAAGCGAGTAAAAAAAATAATTCCTCCTGATGCGCTTTGGATTGATTTCAAGTGGACGGACAAGAACCGAAGAGAAATTAAATTAACCTGACCATTCCTCTTTCTCCCGGAAAAACCCCGGTTCAACAGAAACCTGGTCCGGTTATAAATTAAAAAACTCTTGCTAAATTGCCTGGCTTATGTTACAAATATTATGTTCAGTCCAAACATTAATTCTTAAAAAATAATCCTAATTTATGCCAATAAAGAAATCTGCCAAAAAATATATGCGCATAACCAAGCGCCGAACAGAAAAGAATAAAAAAGGAACGGGTGTTTTCAAGAGCAACATCAAGAAAACCAAGGAAGCGATTTCCGCCGGAAATAAAGAAGAAGCAGGTAAGTGGCTAAAGGCTTCCATTAAGTCTCTGGATAAAGCCGCTCAGAAAAAAATTATCAAAAAGAACACTGCCGCCCGAAGAAAATCCAGGCTTAACAAGATGGTAAAAAATCTGGCAAAAAAATAACAACTTCGTATTTTACAAAAAATCCGCCACTAAGGCGGGTTTTTTCTTTGGAAAAAATATAGCATTTTAGATTTCCACAATAAATTTTTCCAGCTCCAATTTTATTTCTCCTTTCCCGGTTTTTACTTTTTCATCAATAAGCTGAAGCTTTTTATAAACATCTTTGAGTTTTTCCTGGGGAAAATTGGAAATCTGGCTCAAGATTTTTCTGGCCACAAAGGGATGGACTCCGGTTTTTCTGGCTATTTCGTCAGGGTTTCTGATTCCTTTTTCCCAAAACTCAGAAACTTTCAAAAAATTTCGGAATTGGTAAACATACATCATCAGGATATAAATCGGATCTTCTCCCTTCTTTATCTGTTCGCTTAATAATTTCAAAGCATTTTTTTTGTTCCCGCCAGAAAGCGCCTCGATGGTTTCAAAAATACTGGAGCTTGTTTTTTCCTTGACCAAAAGCTCGATTTCTTTTTCTTCGACAGTTCCTTTTTCTTTATAGCTGGCTAGTTTTTTTATTTCATTGCTAATTGAACGAGAATCTCCGCCTGTGTAGCTAATGAGTTTTTCAATCGCTCCGGAAGAAATTTTTACTTTTTCATTCTCTCTTTCCAGCTGCGTTTTTATCCGATTGATTAATTTTGCTCCGGACAAAACATCGAATTTCTGATTTTTTGATTTTTTGGAAAGAATTTTGAAAAGTTCATTTTTTTCGTTTGTTTTTCCTTTTTCCCAAAAAACAACGACTAAATCCGTATCATCGAAAACATTTTTGGAATTTCCCAAAAAATCAGCTGCCGCCAAAGATGTTGTTTTGGAGGCAAGTGAAATCAGGCTTTTGATTATAATCAGCTGCTTTTTGAAAAACAATCCCTTGGTGCCAAAAGATTTCCTAATTTCAGAAAAATCAATATCTTTATTTTCTTCGAAGTCAAAAGAGCTCAAGCCTGAGCCTGAGCTGTTTTTTTCCAAAAATTTATCTTTAATCTCTTTTAGTTTTTCCAGTGAACGAAATTCATCTTCACCGTAAAAAAATATGATCAACTTCGTAGAGCGTAAAACGTGAAACGTAAACCGTTAAATGATATGCGTTACGCATTACGCGTTATAATGCCGGCGTCCATTTTAGGGTTTGACCTGGTTCCAAAATTTCTACCCAGAGCTGTCCAGGAACAAATTTGATTTCTTGCCCTGATTCATTGTAGAAAAATAATTTGCTGTCCGCTTTAGATTTGTCTTTTTTCCAGGTTCCCTTATATTCTTGCCCGTTGAAATAATAATAAGCTTCTCCAGAATCAGTATCGTCATACCAAGGATCTCCGACCTGGACATTATTATACTGCCCCTCAATTTGTTCCGATCTGGCTATTATTACTGCAATATTTTTGGGAGCAATTCTTTGTCCGTTGTTCCTGTCCGTATCTTCCACGTTTCCCCAAATTCTCTTGTAAGTATTGGATTCTCTGTCATATTCATATTCGGCTGCAAAAGGTCCGGCAAAAGCTACGCGCAGACTTCCACCTTTTCCTCTCTCTTCAAGAGTTGCTTCAGTCTGGTGGGGATAGCCTGCAAATTTGTTTTCCAGACGATACCCGAAATCTTTGGCACATTGGAAAAGCTCGGCTGGTCTGGCATAGCCACTGTCCACACCCCTATCCATTCCTTCTTTTCTGAAGCAGCATTGTCCGGCTGATTTTCCCCCATCATTATTGCAATTAAGATTATCAATAATTCCTTGATTAAGAAGATCAATGGCATAGTGCGATCCTCCCCAGTGAGCAAAAATCGCATCCAATCCTTTGGCCAATGCAATATAGTCGTGGCGAGAGCTTCTCATTGACCCGACCTCACTTGGAGTGTTGCAAACGTAAACTCCCATAAGACGAGTTATTGAAGCGGTAATACAAGGCATTTCAATCACCATGTCCGCTTCAGAAAATCCGGCTGCCGGGCGTGCAGTAACATCAGCTGGTTGCATCACGGCTAATGGCCGCCTGTTCCAGTTATCACAAGCTAGCCCCGAAATTGGGCTGACATTTCCCTGATTGGCCGGAGTTCCCTCTTGATATCCGCTTTCTTTAACTTCGATTTGCTTTCCGCTTTTTGACTTAAAAATATTTTTTCCAGAAGTAAAATAAAATACCCCTCCGGCAATAATTGCCGCTCCGATGATGATTATGATTATTTGTTTTTTTGACATAAAGTCGTGGAACGCAGAAGGTGAAGCATAAAATGTTTTACGTTATGCGTTGCATTATAAAAATTACTTTTGACACTTGGGACAATAAAACGCGCTTCTTTGCCCCACTTTTATCCGCTTTATTATTGTATCACAAGTCTTGCATTTTGCGCCATCTTTTCGATAAACCTTAAGGATTTTTTGAAATCCTCCCGGTGCTCCTTCCGTGTCCCGATAATCACTATCTGAGGTTCCTCTCATTTTTATGGCTTTTTTGAGGACTTCTCTGATTGATTTATAGATTAAAATTTTCTCGTTGTCCCTGAGACTCTTTGCTGGTCTGGTCGGCAAAACACCGGCTTCAAACAGGATTTCCGAGGCATAAATATTTCCGATGCCGGATAGGATGTTTTGATCCATAAGGATCTCTCTTATTTTTTTGTTCTTTTTGTTTTCCAGAATTTCTTGAAACTTTTTCAAGGTAAGCTCTGCGCTCATCGTATCAATTCCTAAGTTTTTGATCCCGTCCAACTCGCCGACCTTATCTGTGTCCACCAAAACTATTTTTCCAAATTTTCGAAGATCGGAAAATTCTAAAGTCTTATTCTTTCCCAAATAAAAAATATGATGTACGTATTGATTGACTCGGTCGTTAAAAAAATCTTTTTTATTTTTATCTTTTAATTTTAAATCTTTAACCAATAGGTGTCCTGTCATTTTTAAGTGGATGTATAAAGTTTTGTTTCCGGATAAATTTATGAAAATATTTTTCCCGATTCTTTTGGCTTCCAAAACTTTTCTCTTCTTGATTTCTTTCACAAAATTGTTAAAGTTATTCTTAATCGCTTTTTTGTGGTCACTCCAAAAGTCGGTGATAATATCGCCTTTTATTTTTTTATTTAAACCTGAAATGATTGTTTGAACTTCTGGTAATTCCGGCATTGCATCGTGGAACGTGAAATACACGCCTTAGAACATTATGTATTTTACGTTAAGTATTATGCGATTTATATTTCTCCCCAATTGTCACCAGTACTAACATCGGCAATGAGAGGCACCTTCAATTCAAAAACACTTTCCATTGTTTCTTTCACTTTTCTTGATACTTCTTCGGAAATGTTTTCTTTCACCTCCAAAATAATTTCATCATGGATCTGAAGAATCATTTTTACCTCCGGATTGTTTTTATATTCTTCCTGAATTTTTATCATGGCTAATTTCACAATATCAGCCGCCAACCCCTGGATTGGCATATTGATTGCCATCCTTTCTGCCGCTTGCGCTACTTGATAATTCGGAGAATTGATTTCGGAAATATTTCTTCTTCTTCCCAGAAGCGTTTCCACGAATTCATTTCTTTTGGCAAATTCTTTGGTTCTGATAATGTAATTAGCTACTCCGGAAAACTTTTTCATATATTCATCAATGAATTTTTTGGCATCCTCTCTTTCTATGCCGGAAGCCTGGGAAAAACCAAAAACGCTCATTCCATAAATAACTCCGAAGTTAAGCGCCTTGGCCGATCTCCTCATTTTTTCCGTAACTTGAGAAATTGGAACTTTGTTGATTTCCGAAGCGGTAATTTTATGGATATCATCTCCTCGCACAAAAGCTTCTATGAGCTTTTTGTCGTCACTTACGTGGGCTACGATGCGCAGATCAATCTGGGAATAGTCTCCGCTTACCAATTTCCATCCGTCCTCAGCCACGAAAGCTGTTCTTACTAATTGTCCCAGGTCGGTTCTTATGGGAATATTTTGAAGATTGGGATCCGTCGAAGAAAGTCGACCCGTAGCCGTAACCGCCTGGTTAAAAGTTGTGTGAATCCTGGATTTATCATCAACCAATACAGGAAGAGTATCGAGATAGGTTGTCTTGAGTTTAAAGAGCTCTCTATATTCCTCTATCTTTTCTATCACCTTGCTCTGCGACCGTAGTTTTTCTAGTTCCGAAGAAGCAGTGGAAAAACCAGATTTGGTTTTTTTGATATCTAAAGAAGAGAGTTTCATTTTTTCAAAAAGAACTTCGGAGAGCTGCTGAGGTGAATTTATATTAAACTGAAATTCGGCCATTTTGTATATCCCTTCTTCCAGATTTTTTATTTTTAATTCAATCTTCTCAGAAATTCCCCGAAGGACCAATGTATTTATCTTTACTCCTGCTATTTCCATCTGGGACAGAGCTTCAACCAAAGGCATTTCAATATCAAAAAATACTTCTTCCAGATTTTTTTGAGTTTGTTTTTCTTCTTTTTGCTCCCGGCTTATTTTTTCTATTTTTTGAATCAAAATTTCTTTGAGTTTGAATGAATAATCCGCTTTCTGACAAACATCCCGAATTCCTTTTTCTTTGTCTTCGCTATCCATGAGGATTGCCATTTGTCCTTTTTCGTTCTCAGAAAAAGAAACTTCTTCTCCGAGCTCGATCATTATTATTTTTTCCAGGTCGATTTTACTTCCGGGATCAATGAGATATGAAGCGATCATAATGTCAAAATATATTCCGCCGAGCTTAATGCCACAGGAATCAAGCGCTTTGTATGCTGATTTTAAATCGTATCCGATTTTTTTTATTTCTCCGCTTTCCAGTATATCTTTGAGTTTTTTGAAAACTTTTTGATCGTACTTAAGATAATGCGCTCTTCCTGCTTTCCAAGAAAAAGCTATTCCGCGAATTTCTGTTTGAGAAAATTTTCCTGAAAAATCAATTGTTATGGATATTTCTTTTTGGAGGATGATGTCTTCAAAAAATTCTTCCAGGTTTTTCTCACTCACTATTTGATATTTGAAATCCCTTACTTCATTGGATTGTTCTTCTTTAATAGACATGTCGCCTTGTGAGCTTCCTGTCGGGATTTCTTTCCCATTTTTTGGGAGGCGTTTTATCAAACTATAGAAATTAAGTTCCTTAAGTAAGCTTATCAATTTTTCCCGGTCAAAGTCATGAACTCTGGTTTTTTCCAGTTCCAGACTAATCGGTACGTCGGTAGCAATGGTAGCCAGCTTTTTACTCATAAAAGCCTTAAGCCGGTCCCGTTCTAATTTTTCTTTTATCGAATTTTTGATTTCTTCAAGATTTTGATATACCGTTTCTATTGTTTTATACTTAGCCAAAAGTTCCACCGCAGTTTTTTCTCCAATTCCTTTAACCCCAGGAATATTATCCGACGGATCTCCTCGAAGACCCTTAAAATCGATTATCTGAACTGGCGAGAGATTGTATCTTTCTTTGATTCTTTCTTCGTCATAAACCACCGAGTCGCTAAGCCCTCTTCGCATTGTGTATACTTTTGTTTTTTCGCTCACCAATTGCAAGGTGTCCAGATCTCCGGTAACAATAATTACTTCGACTTCCCCCTTCTTTTCTGCCTGTTTGGCCAGTGTTCCGATTACATCATCAGCTTCATATCCTTCTTTTTCGTAAATCGGAATGTTGAAAGTTTTGACAAATTCTTTTACTCTGGGAATTTGGCTATAAAATTCATCGGGAGCCTTGGCTCGGGTAGCTTTATATTCCTTATATTCTTCATGGCGAAAAGTCGGACCGGCCAAATCAAAAGAGGCTGCAACATAATCCGGCTTAAAATTTTCAATTACCGAAAGAAGCGTGGAAGCAAAACCATAAACAGCATTGACTAGTTCCCCTTTTTTAGTGGAAAGAGGCGGAAGCGCATGATAAGCCCGGTGCATAATCGCATTTCCGTCGATAAGAATGAGTCTTTTTTGGTTTTTGCTCATTTTTTAAATTAAATAAATTTAATTAACTTTAATATCTTGTATTTCCTTATTTCCGATTTCTTGATTTATTTTTCGAATAATTTCATTTTTATTGAGAAGCAGCTCGTTGGCAAAAACCGAACTTTCGGATTTCACAAAGATTTTTCCATTTTTAAAAAAATCAGGCTTCAGGTTTTTGCTTCCCTTGCTTCCATATTCCTCCTTGATAATTTTTCCAAAAAGAAAGAAAATTGTTTTGTCATCCAGGCTTAAGCTAGGGCTTTTTTCTTTCTGTTTGATTAATATTCCGATTTTTTTCACTGTAAATTTTTCGCTCCTTTTGGCTTTTTCCGGCTTTCAATTTGCGAGTTATTAATTTTTTATCGGCATTACAACATAAGTAAGCCTGTCGACGATCTTTATTTCTTCTTCTTTTTCTTGAACCATTCTTATGACCGCCGGAGAAGCCGCACTATTAGCCAAAAGAGCCAGTCTTGGGGTTGAAATAGAGTTTATTCCATCGATAATATAGCGGGGATTAAAAATAATTTCCTGATCTCCTCCTTCAATTCCCGCTTTAATCTCAGTCTTATTTTCGCCTTTTTCTTCCGACTCCGCTTTAATTTCAATTTTTCCTTCTTTTGAAATTAGTTTCAAATCAACTTCTCCGGATTTATTACTAGTAAAAAAACTGGCGATTTTAACGGCTCTTAATAATTCTTCCTTGCCAACAATTGTTTTGGTGGAAAAATTCTTGGGAATAATTTGTTTGTATTCGGGATATTTTCCGTTAACCAGCCTTGAGACAATTCTCACATTATCAATTTGAAAAAATATTTGATTTTCTTCTATTGCCACCTTAATATCCTTGGTTTCCAAGGAAATAACACGGAAAACTTCTGCTAGAGTGTTGGCGGGTATTATTATTGAATTTGTTTTAGAAATAAAAGCAGCAAATCTTTCATCGCTTTCCTTTTTAATGCCAACCTTGATTTCCAAAAGCCGGAAACTATCCGTAGACGCCATGCTAACCTTGTCTTCACTGAAAACAAAATTAACCCCTCCCAATTCAGGCCTCGTTCCATCCAATGAAACACAGGTTAAAAGCTTAGGCAATGCCTCTCTTAATTCTTCTCCGGAAAAAGAAAACATAAATTCATCGCCCAATTCCGGAATTATTGGGAATTCTTGAGCGCTTAATCCCTTGATATTAGCCTTATATCCACCACTTCTTATTTTCAAAACCTGATCACTGGCTTCTATTTGAATATTATCCCCCGGAGGCAGATTATTAACAAAACTACTAACTAATTTAGCTGGAATAGTTATCTTACCTTCTTTTTCTATTTTAGCTCCTATTTTTAAAAACACTCCTATTTCCAGGTTTGTCGCTGATATTTTAAGCATCCCTTTTTCTGTCTCCAATAAAATATTTTCCAGTATTGGAAGAGTGGCCTGTTTTCCTATAACCCTCTCTGTGTTATAAATAGCTTTTTTAAAATTTTCTTGGGTACAAATTATTTTCATAAGTTTATAATTATATATTAATTTAAATAAATATTTATATTATTACTATTATTATATAAGGGAGTGTATTACCTGTGACTGGATGTTTTTGCTAGGTTTTTTAAATAAGATCCGGTGGATAATAAGGGGTTTTTCTGGGTGGATAGTGTGTGAATAAATATTATTATTAATTTTTTAATCAAATCCACTTTTTATTAACAGGCTTATTTTTAACTTATCCAGAGCTAATTCAGTAAGAAAACAATCCTTATTAACAGGTTATACACTAATCTAGCTGGTAAAGCCTGTCTTTTAAAACGAGAATCGCTTCTCTTAATTTGTCATTAGTATCTAGTTCTTTGTTTATTTTTTCAAAAGCATGGAGGGCTGTGGTGTGGTCTCTTCCTCCAAACTTCTCGCCAATACTAGGATAAGAGAGATTAAGCTCGCTTCTCATAAGATACATCGCGACTTGTCTTGCCCAAGCAACCTCTTGTTTCCTTCCTTTATTTGAAAGTTCTTCGGACTCAATATTATAAAACTCTGAAACTATCTCTATTATTGTTTGGTGTCCAACACCGCTTTTCTTGCCACTGGCTATTATTGATCCCAGGGTTTTTTTGACGAAATCTAGGGTAGGCTCTTTTCCCTCAAGCTCTGAAGAAGCAATTACCTTATTTAAGCCTCCTTCTAATTCTCTAATGTTGCTTTTTATGTTTTCAGACATAAACTTCGCAGCTTCATCGCTTAAACGAAAGCCTTTTTCGGCCGATTTTTCCTTTAAAATGGCCATTCTTGTTTCTAAATCAGGCCTTCCCACATCAGCAATCATTCCTCCCTCGAATCTAGACCTGAGGCGGTCTTCTAGGGCAGAAATTGCCTTAGGCGGTCGGTCGCTGCTAATGACAATCTGCTTGTTTAGCTGATAAAGTGCATTAAAAACATGAAAAAATTCATTTTGAGTTTTTTCTTTGTCGGCCAAAAACTGGA
>JAKLHP010000011.1 GCA_022710085.1 Patescibacteria group bacterium
TCAAAAATATGGCTAAAAATAAGGAAAATAACGAGTTGATGGAAAAAATTGTTTCTCTTTGCAAAAGAAGAGGTTTTGTTTATCCATCATCGGAAATATATAGCGGATTTTCTGCTGTTTATGATTTTGGTCCATATGGCGTGGAACTTGAAAATAATATAAAAAAAGAGTGGTGGAAAACGATGGTCCAGATGCGAGATGATATTGTGGGACTTGATAGCGCGATTTTTATGCATCCAAAAGTTTGGGAAGCTTCCGGCCATGTGGCTGGTTTTTCTGATCCTCTCGCTGAATGTAAGAATTGCCACTCAAGAATCAGAGTTGATCATCTTCTTGAAAGTATTGGTGTTAAAGCTGATGAAAAAATAGAAGAAGAAAAGATAAATCAATTATTTTCTGAAAATAAAGAAAAAATAAAATGTCCGGAATGCGGAAAAAGTGATTTTACGGATGTTAAAAAATTTAATTTGCTGGTTAAGTCGAATCTTGGAAACTTTACTGGAGATTGGGACAAAGATCCCGTGTATCTAAGAGGAGAAACTTGCCAAGGAATTTATGTAAACTATAAAAATGTTTTGGATTCAACCCGGGTAAAAATTCCTTTTGGAATTGCGCAAATCGGAAAAGCTTTTCGGAATGAAATTACCGCCCGCCAATTTGTTTTCCGTACTCGAGAATTTGAACAGATGGAGATGCAATATTTTACAAAACCAGATGAGGAAATGAAAGAATATGAAAAGCTTCGAGAATATCGCTGGAAATTTTACTTAAATCTGGGCATCAAAGAAGAAAATCTGAAATGGCACAAACACGATAACTTAGTTTTTTATGCCAAAGAAGCTTATGACATTGAATATAATTATCCGTTCGGATTTTCTGAATTGGAAGGCGTGCATGCCAGAGGTGATTATGATTTGACCCAGCATTCCAAATTTTCCGGAAAAGACCTGGCTTACGCTGATCCAGTGACGAATGAAAAATATATACCGCATATTATTGAATCTTCGGTGGGAACGGCCAGGACCTTTCTGGCGGTTCTCTGTGACGCATACCAGGAAGAAGAAAATAATGGTGAGATCAGGGTGGTTTTAAAGCTGGACAAAAAACTGGCACCGATAAAAATTGCGGTATTTCCGCTTCTTAAAAATAAGCCGGAACTTGTCAAAAAGGCTAAGGAGATTTATGATAGCTTGAAATCCCGATATATGTCCGAATTTGATGATAATGGCAACATTGGCAAGAGATATCGTCGTCAGGATGAAATTGGAACGCCATATTGTATTACCATAGACTTCGATAGTCTGGAAAAAGACGATGTGACGGTGAGAGATCGGGATACGATGGGGCAGGAAAGGATAAAAATTGAAGAATTGGAAAATTATTTTGAAGATAAATTAAGTTGTTAAAATTTGGAAATATGAATCTGAAACAAATCTATAAACTAGCGATTGAAATGGGAATTAAGTCTGATTTCAGGTCCAAAGAGCATATTGCGAAAGAACTCAAAAGAATCAAAGAGAAATATGAAAAGCTTCCCAAAGAAAAAAAAGAACTTTTTGATAAGGAAAGATTAACCAATCCGTATTCTGATACCCGGATCCACTTCGATAACGTAGAAAAAAATATTAAAAAAGTAATGGCGGGAATCGACATTGATACCGCTGAAATAATGTTGGCTGAAGAATTGGATATTGAAACTGTGCTTGCTCATCATCCAATTGGAATGGGACTAGCGGGTCTTGATGACGTCATGCATCTTCAGGCAGATGTTTTAGCGCAATATGGAGTACCAATAAATATTGCTGAAAGCTTGATGAAAACAAGGATTAGCGAAGTAAGTCGGGGAGTCAGCGCTTCTAACCATTATAAGGCTGTCGATGCAGCAAAACTTTTGAATATTAGCTTGATAAATGTCCATACTCCAGCCGATAATCTGGTGGCGAATTTTGTGGATCAGAAAATTAGGAAAGACAAACCGGAATATGTGGAAGATATTATTCAATCGCTTTTGGAAATTCCGGAATACAAAGAAGCGGCCAAAAAAGGTTTTGGCCCAATGATATTTTCTGGATCGGAAGATAATCGAGCTGGAAAAATTGCGCTTACAGAAATTACCGGAGGAACCGAAGGAAACGTGAAGCTTTTTGAAAAAATTTCCCAAGCCGGAGTGGGAACGGTAATCGGAATGCATCTGAGCGAAGAAGGCAGAAAGGAGGCAGAAAAAGCGCATGTTAATGTGGTAATAGCCGGTCATATTTCTTCTGATTCATTGGGAATGAATTTGTTTCTGGATGAATTGGAGAAAAAAGGAATTAAAATTGTTCCCTGTTCAGGATTAATTAGATATTCAAGAAATAAGAAAAAATAGTTATGAATTACAAAAAAACAAAACTTTCAAACGGACTTCGTATTCTTACTGTTCCAGTGAAAAATACCCAAACAGCGACAGTAGTAGTGATGGTTGGAGTTGGTTCTCGCTATGAAACCGAAAAGGAAGCGGGCCTTTCTCATTTTATTGAGCATATGATGTTCAAGGGGACAGAAAAAAGACCGAAAACTCTGGATATTTCAGAAGAGCTGGATTCTATCGGAGGAGAATTCAATGCTTTCACGAGTTCGGATAAAACTGCGTATTATGCTAAAGTCGATTCAAAACACCTGGAGATTGCTCTAGATGTGGTTTCTGATATATTTTTGAATTCAAAAATAGAAAATGAAGAAATTGAAAAAGAAAAAGGAACCATAATCCAAGAGATTAATATGATTGAAGACACTCCTATAGTTGATGTTGAAATTGTTCTGGGGAATCTTCTATATAAAAAAAATCCACTCGGAAGGCATATAGCGGGATTCAAAAAAACTGTTTCCACTTTCAAAAGAAAAGATTTCACTAATTATATCAATCGTTTTTATGTAGCCAATGATACAGTAGTTTGTGTCGCTGGAAATTTCAACGAGAAAAAAGCTTTGGGACTCACAAGAAAATATTTTTCCAAAATGAAAAAGGGGATGAAGCCCAAGTATGAAAAAGTAATTGAATCCCAAAAACTTCCGGAGATGATTCTGAAAAACAAGAATACCGATCAAACTCATCTGATATTGGGATCTAGAGCCTATGATTATAATCATAAAGACCGTTTTGTTCTGGGGCTTTTGTCTATAATTCTGGGAGGAAATATGAGCAGCCGTTTATTTACGGAAGTTCGAGAAAAAAGAGGTTTGGCATATCAAATCCGGACTTCAGTCGACTCCTTCGAAGACTGCGGATATGTTGCTACCCAAGCCGGAGTGAATCATGATAAATTGGAAGTTACCATAGAAACAATACTTAATGAATACAGAAAAATTTCCAGAGAAAAAGTCAGCCAGAGAGAACTTCAAAACGCCAAAGAATATATCAAAGGAAAAAGTGTGATGGGTTTTGAGTCTTCAGATGAAGTGGCGATGTTTTTCGTTGATCAGGAAACGAAAAAGAAAAAAATAATGACACTTCCGGAAATATTCAAAAACATAGACAAAGTGACAGAAAATGATATATTGAGAGTAGCAAAAGATGTTTTCCAGAACAAGAAACTTAACCTGGCAGTTATCGGACCGCACAAAAACGAGAAAAAACTTAAAAAAATATTGAATTTATAAAGGTATGGTTGAAAAACGCACAATTGATATTTCTACGGGGATTATTTTCAGGACCATCCTTATTCTTCTAGGAATGTGGTTTCTTTATCTTATTATCGATATTGTGGCGATTCTTTTTATTGCAGTCATATTTACTTCTTCCATAGAACCACTGGTAGATTGGTTTCAAAAATTAAAAGTTCCCAGATCGCTGGGCGTACTTATCGTGTATGTCCTGCTGTTCGGAAGCTTGGGAACAATGGTATATTTTTTAATCCCTCCTTTCCTAGTCCAGTTTAGAAGCTTTTCTGAGGATTTTCCGAATTATGTCGAAAGGATAATGAGTTTTTTCAGAGGAGTGGAAAGCTATGCTCAGTCTCATAACATCGAATTTCGTCTTGAAGATTTTCTTCAGACTATCGGAGGCAATGTTTCAATGACGTCTTCGAAAATATTTTCAACAACTATCGGAGTTTTTTCCGGATTTATTTCAATGGTTGTTGTTTTATCTCTCACTTTTTATATGTCAGTAAAACGGGATGGAATGAAATCTGTTATTACTTCAATTATTCCAGAAAAACATCATATATATGCCTCATCTCTTATTGATCGGATGAAAGAAAAAATTGGAAGATGGATGCAAGGGCAATTTCTTCTTATGATAATAATTTTTTCCTTTTATTTTCTGACTCTTTATTTTTTGAAAGTGCCGTATGCTTTGCTTCTGGCGATTTTCGGAGGACTTTTGGAAATTATCCCGTATCTTGGACCGATTATTTCCGCGGTTCCGGCGGTTATTCTTGGATTTTTTGTTTCTCCATTGACCGGATTTCTGGTTCTGGGGGCGTATATTTTGATTCAACAAATCGAAAACAATATTATTACCCCCCAGATAATGAAGAAAGCAGTATGACTAAATCCGGTTGTTGTGATCCTGGTGCTTCTCATTGGAGCCAAAATGGGAGGAATTCTCGGAGCGATATTAGCCGTTCCTATTGCTACAATTGTTAGCGTTTTTGTCAGGGATTTATTTGGAAAGAAAAAAGAGCTTTAGAACTAGTTTAAATCTTGAGTATCAACAAAAGCCCGGGCGGTTCATAAATGCCAGGCTTTTTGATTTATCGATTATCACGCTTCTTTCTTTGGGCAGACTAAATCATTTGCAATTTTCTAGTTGCAGATTTATTATAAAATATACCTTATGAAATGCTAGAAAATTAAAGAATTTGCTAGTGATTATGTTAAATGATCAGGAAAAAATGTTAATTTCAACAGTAGCCTATTATAACGAGCTGGATTATCCCTTGACGGCTTTTGAAATTTGGAAACATCTTACTGTTTTTGAGAAAAATCAAGAAAATAAATCCTTGGGCATTGAAAAGATCATTTCAATTTTAGAAGATGAAAAAATAAAAGAATTTATCCAAGAATCCAAGGGATTTTATTTTATGAAAGGGAGATTGAAGCTTATTGAGACTAGGCTGAAAAAAAATAAAATATCATCTTTGAAGATAAAAAAATTAAGAAAAATTGCATACTTTCTCCGCTTTGTTCCTTTCGTCAGGATGATTGCCATAACCGGAAGATTGGCAATGAAAAGTGCGGAAAGAGAAAGTGATTGGGACTTGTTTATAATACTAAAAAACGGAAGGATTTGGACCGGAAGAACCATGGTCACCCTCTTTCTTCATTTGATCGGCAAAAGAAGATATGGAAAAAAAATTAAGGATAGGGCATGCTTGAATTATTTTGTTTCAGATGAGTCTTTGAAAATCGATATCGAAAACAGGCCCCTTGAGGTTAATTTATTTTCCGCCAGCGAATATTCCTTCTCAATTCCTCTGTTTGGATTTAAGAAATATCACAAATTCCAGATTAAAAATTCCTGGATCAAAGATTTTAAACCTAATTATTCGCTTACAGAAATAAAAGATTTAAAAATGATATCAGATAACCGTTTTTCAAAATCGATAAGAAAATGCGGAGAAAAAATGCTAAGTTTCGACTTTATTGAAAACTTATTGAGAAAAGTAGAAAAAGAAAAAATTGCCAAGAATCCAAAAACTCACAAGCAAGGAAGCATCATTGAAGCCAAAGATGAAATGCTGGTATTTCTTCCTGAGCCGCAAGGAAGAGAAATTTATGAAAGATACAGAGAGAAGTTAGCAGTTTTGGGAATATTTTTTTAACTTATGAAAAAAAACATTATCAAAAAAATTTCTTCCAATCCCGGAGTTTATATTTTTAAGAATAAATCCAGAAAAATTTTGTATATCGGCAAAGCGACAAATTTAAAAAGCCGAGTGTCTTCATATTTTTCAGGTAAGACAGAAAATCGTCCCGTCCAGTATGCTATCAATCAAATTTTCAATATAGAAACAATTGAGACCGATTCAGTCTTGGAAGCTTTGATTTTGGAATCAAACTTAATCAAGAAGCACCAGCCGAAATACAATGTTGATTTGAAAGATGGCAAGTCTTTCAGCTATGCAATAATCACAGGAGAAAAATTTCCAAGAGTTTTAATTTTGCGGGAAACTGAATTGAAAGAAAACAAAAACATTATCAGATATACGTTTGGACCGTATACGTCGAAAAAACAGTTAGAAATCGCACTAAAAATAATCCGGAAAATTTTTCCATATCATTCAAGTAAACAGCAGACAGAAAAAGGATGTTTGGATTTTCAGATCGGACTCTGTTCCGGTCCATATGCCGGAGCAGTTTCCAAAGCGGATTATCTAAAAAGTATTCGGAATATCAAGATGATTCTGGAAGGAAAGAAAAAAAATCTGGTGAAGAAACTGGAAAAAGAAATGAAAGATTATGCCAAGCAGAATGAATTCGAGAGAGCCGGAGAAATTCGCAATAAAATATTTGCTCTTAACCATATTCGCGATATAGCACTCGTCTCCAAAGACATAGAACATGAAACATGGAGCACGGAACATAATTTACGAATTGAAGCCTATGATATATCAAACATATCAGGTCAATATGCGGTTGGTTCAATGGTAGTTTTCAAAAATGGAGAACCGGAAAAATCACAGTATCGGAAATTCAAGATCAAAACTATTCAAGGCGCAGATGATGTCGGTATGATGCGGGAAGTTCTGACAAGGCGTTTTAATAATGACTGGTTGAAACCGGACTTGATTTTATTGGACGGAGGAACGGGACATCTCAATATGTATGATAGATTAATGAGTGAATTAAAGTTAAAAATACCAGCGATTGCTGTTGCAAAAGGACCTACCCGGAAAATTTCCAATTTCCAATTTATAATTTCCAATAAAATCCCAATGTCCAAATTTTCTAATGATTTAAAAACTATTGCAAGCGATAGGAATTTATTAGGCCGAATTATGTCCGAAGCGCATCGTTTTGCGATAACTTATCATAGAAAAGCAAGGAAAGCTTGGTTTGTAGCTTGACTTTTTCTAAATAAGATTGTAACATAGACAACCACTCAAGTTCTTTATGATTGAGGCAATAAAGAAGATTTTCAATATCGCAAAAGGAGGAATATTGCATGGACGAGAAGAACAAAGAAGGGATTATCAGATTTTTTGATGAATCTTTTCCTGAAATAAAAAAGCCCCATAAAAAGATTATTGAGATATTGAAATTTTTGATTTCCGGAGTTCCTAAAGTTAGTCGTGAGAATGCGAACAATATATTCCACGAGATAATGACTTGCTGCAAGATCCTTTGCACAATAGAAATGGAACTTAGCGATTTGATTGAATCCATAACGGAAGTCAAGGTATTTCTGGATTCTTATCGCAGCGAAGACGGATTAAAAATAACATTGAACAAAACTCTTGAGAAACTCAATGATCATCTCGAGATACTTTGTAAAAGGTATGCACTTGAATAGTCGACAATCTAAACGAGGATTCTTTATGGGATCCTCTTTTTAAATCCAGGGCTTTACAAATCCCAAAAAATACTATACACTTTATCATTAGCTAAATATTCTTCTTACATTACAAAATATGATAAAGGACAATTTATCCAAGCGGGATCATATTATCATCAAAGGAGCGAAGGTCAACAACCTCAAAGACATTGACATCAATATTCCGCGAGATAAATTTGTCGTAATTACGGGACTTTCTGGATCAGGAAAGTCTTCTTTGGCATTCGACACTATTTATGCCGAAGGGAATCGTCGGTATATGGAAGGACTTTCTTCTTATGCTCGTAATTTTTTGGATGTCAGTGCCAAGCCTGATGTGGATAAAATTGAAAATCTAAGTCCTTCAATTGCTATCGATCAAAAAAGCATAAGCCGGAGTCCTCGTTCAACGGTAGGAACTCTCACAGAAATTTACGATTATCTCAGAATCCTTTTTGCAAAAGTTGGAAAAACTCATTGTCCAAATTGCGGGAATCTGATGAGAAGGACAAGCAACAAAGAAATCCTTGATGAAATAACAAAACTTCCGGACAGGAGTCAGATTGCTATTTTGTCTCCTGTATTTTCAAATTCCAATGAAGCAAAAAGTTCTAAGCAGATGCTTCGCCAAGTTCAGCAGCTTGGATATGCCAGAGTTAGATTTATCAAAAAAATAATGACTGTAGATGAGGCGATACTTATTGCCAGTGATGAAATAGATTCCAGCATCGATATCGTTATTGATAGAATTTCTGTCAGCAGTAAGAATATTGACCGGGAAAGAATCCTTGATTCGATTGAAACGGCCATGAAAATAGGAGGCGGATCGGTGACGATATCGATCGATAATGAAGAAGACAAGAACTATAATCGGGATTTCGTTTGTTTCGAATGCGGAGTAAAAATCAAAGAAATTTCTCCCCGCCACTTTTCTTTTAATAATCCAGAAGGAGCTTGCAGCTCTTGTTCTGGGCTGGGAGTCAAATTGAAAATCAATCCGGATCTTATTATTCCCAATAAAAATCTTTCCTTGGCCGAAGGAGCAATAAAGCCATGGAGCCGGTCAGACGGAAGGCTTAACAATTCCATCGGATACCTGACTTCTTTGAAATCTCTGGCTGATGCCTATGGTTTTTCAATAAATTCTCCAGTAAAAAAGCTTTCTGCCTGGCAGATGAATATTATTTTCTACGGCACTAAAAATGAGAAAATTACTAAAAAGTTTGAAGATATGGGAGGAATCGGAAAGATTGAGTTTTCTTTTGAAGGAGTAATTCCGGAATTGGAAAGAAAATACAAAGAGACAAAATCAGATTACGTGAGAAACGAAATAGAGAAATATATGATGACGGAAATTTGTCCAGAATGTCAAGGAAAGAGACTTAAGAAGGAATATCTATCAGTGCTCATTGACGGAAGATCAATTGATGAATTGGTCAATTTGAATATCAGCAAATTGAAAACATTTTTCAAAGAGTTTAACTTGGAAATGAGCAGTGAGGAAGAAAAAAATGTCATTAACTCACTCGTGAAAGAAATAATAGCAAGACTGGAATCACTGGAGAATGTTGGATTGGAATATTTAAATTTAGCCAGAAGTTCACAAACGATTTCTGGGGGAGAAGCTCAGAGAATCAGGCTGGCTGTTCAAATAAATTCAAAACTGATGGGAATTATCTATGTTTTGGACGAACCGTCAATCGGGCTTCATAGCAGAGACACTGAAAAACTTATTTCTACTATAAAATCCCTGAGAGATTCGGGAAATTCACTGATTATAGTAGAACACGACAAGTCAATAATGAAAGCCGCTGATTTTATTGTTGATATGGGACCGGGAGCAGGATTAGATGGAGGAGAAGTTGTTTTTTCTGGGGATTTCAAAAAACTTCTTTCTTCAAAAACTTTGACTGCTGATTATCTTTCAGGAAAAGAAAAAGTTTCGATTAAAAAATCTTTTCATAAGGGGAACAATAAAGGAATAGAAATAATAAAAGCTTCGGAACACAATCTTAAAAATATAGATGTTAAAATACCTCTTGGAAAATTTGTGGTTGTCTGCGGAGTTTCAGGATCAGGAAAGTCGACTCTAATGAATGATATTTTGGCTAAAGCTTTATCCAGGAAGTTTTATCAGGCTAAAGCCGAACCGGGGAAGCATCAAAAAATCAAAGGATTGGAAAATATCGATAAGGTCATCAACATCGATCAAAGTCCTATCGGACGAACACCCAGATCGAATGCAGCTACTTATACCGGAGTTTTCTCCCATATCAGGGATATTTTTTCTGGGCTGGAAGAATCAAAAAACAGGGGATATACCGCTAGTCGGTTCAGTTTTAATATGAAAGGCGGACGCTGTGAAGTTTGTCAGGGTGACGGAAAAAAGAAAATCGAAATGTACCTAATGCCTGACGTATATGTCAAATGTGAAGCTTGCGAGGGGACCAGGTATAATAAAAAAACCCTGGAAATAGAATTCAAAGGATTTAATATATCTCAAGTTTTGGATATGGATGTAAGTTTTGCTCTTAATTTCTTTGCCAGTTATCCTTTGATACTTGAAAAATTGAAAACCATGGAAGAGGTGGGACTAGGTTATCTCAAATTAGGACAAAGCGCTACCGATCTTTCCGGAGGAGAAGCTCAGAGAATAAAGTTGGCTACTGAACTAGCCAGAAAATCGACAGGAAGAACCTTATATATTCTTGATGAACCAACCATCGGGTTGCACTTTGAAGATATCAAGAGGCTTCTTAAGGTTTTGGACACCTTGGTAGAAAAAGGAAATTCAGTAATAGTGGTAGAACACAATCTGGATGTTATTAAAAACTCCGATTGGGTCATTGAGCTTGGTCCGGATGGAGGAGAAAAGGGAGGGGAAATAGTTTTCGAAGGAACTTCGGATAAAATAAAAAAATGCAAAAAAAGCTGGACGGCAAAATATTTGTAAAGATTGAAAGTTGCTAGGAGAAAATGATTATTATAATTGCAATTAAAGATACCAGTATATCATTTTTCAAATTTTTGAAAGTCCAATTCCTTTCTGGTGAAAAGCGGGGATAGCGGTGAACCCAGTTGTGGAAATCGATAATTTTTTTGAGAAACTTGAAATTCAGCTTCCAATAAAAGAATGTTATTGAATCGGGCAATATTGAAAAAATGCATCCGATGACGATGTTTTTTAACTGCAAATCGGTAGGTGGAAAAAAATAAAATATAATAAAAACAGCTGAAAATCCGATGAAAATATCAAGTAGGGGCTTCCAAACATCCTTGATACTTGATTTGAGACTAATATATTCTCCATGGCGGATTGTGTCCAGGAGAAAGTGGGAAGTCAAGGCTATCCCAGCAGTCAAATAAGGGTCGTTGATATTTTTTCCGATAACCGCTCCGGCGAGAGCGTGAGTAACTATAGTCATAAATTTATGGATAAAGGAATATTATATATTGTTGCCACTCCAATTGGAAACCTAGAAGACATTACCTTTCGGGCTCTTCGGATTCTTAAGGAAGCTGATCTAATTGCCTGTGAAGATACTAGAATAGCAAGCCGAATACTTACCCATTATAGCATAAAAAAAACTTTGATATCTTACCATCAACATAGCGAATTGAAAAAAATAGATCTTATTATAAACAAGCTGAAAGAAGGGGAAAATATTGCCCTTATTACCGATGCAGGAACTCCTGGAATATCGGATCCGGGGAATATTTTGGTCGCTGAAGCGATAAAAAATAATATTGAAATTCATCCGATTCCTGGACCATCAGCTTTGGCGGCAATCGTAAGCGTTTCCGGAATTGATTTGCAAAAGTTTTTGTTCCTCGGATTTCCTCCACATAAGAAAGGACGGGAAACCTTCTTCAAAGAAGTGATTGCTTCAAAATATCCGATCATCTATTATGAATCTCCTCATCGCTTTATGAAAAATGTGGAGCTGTTGAAAGCGCTGGGTTTTGCAAGGAGTATTATTGTAGGAAGGGAAATCACAAAAATATTCGAACAGATAGTAAGAGGCAATATTGATGAAATTTTGAATTACTTTGAACAGAATCAGGACAAAATCAAAGGCGAATTTGTATTAATTATAGACAACAAATAATCCTGGATAAAAATGCCAATAGTTAGTATAATAAAGGTATGAAATATTAAACATTATGCATCAGAAAGGATGCGTAATAAACATATTACAATGAGAATAGGAATAGATGCGAGAACAATTTTAAATCCCGAAAAAGGTGAAGCTATCGGAGTCGGGCATTACACCTATCAGCTGATCAGGAATCTTTTGGAGATAGACAAAGAAAATGAATACGTCCTGCTTTTTGATTTTCGCGTCAGAGAAAAAGATATCAAGAAATTTACCAAGCCGAATGTGAAGATAAAATTTTATCCGTTTTCCGATTACAAAAAATATCTTCCTGGAGCTTACAGCGAAATTTTGGGAACAGCAACCCTCAATAAAGAAAAATTGGATATTCTTCATTCCACCTCTCCTCACAGCCGAATCCCGGTGGGATACCGAGGGAAATGCATCGTTACTTTCCACGACTTGGCAATCTATAAAATTCCCCAATGCTATCCAACTCTGAAAGGGGCCAAGGACAAGACCATCTATAAATTAATGGCTGGAAAAGCCGATAAGATTATTGCGGTTTCTAATTCGACCAAAAAAGATGTTCAGGAAATTTTCAAAATAGCTCCGAAAAAGATAGAGGTAATTTATAGCGGTCTTGATAAAAGATTTTTTGATGAGCCAAAAATTGACGGGAAAAAAATTCTGGAGAAATACGGGATAACAAAAAAATATATTTTATTTCTCGGAACACTGGAGCTTTCAAAAAATATTACCAGGTTATTTGAAGCATTTTCGATTTTTAAAGAAAAGATAAAAAGAGAAAATGCAAAATTTGATTATCAGCTAGTATTGGCTGGCAAGAGAGGATGGCTTTCCCAGGAATATTTTCAGCTTTCAAAAGATATGGGTCTTTCCAAGGATGTGATTTTTACTGGGTATATCGTCGGGGACGAGATAGTTCCGCTATTCAAAAACTCCCAGTTTTTTGTAATGCCCTCGCTTTATGAAGGATTTGGAATGACAGTTTTGGAAGCTTTTGCCACAGGAACTCCAGCTATCATTTCCCGGGTTTCATCTCTTCCGGAAATAGCTGGAGACGCTGCTTATTATGTTGATCCAATGAATAAAAAGGATATTGCTGATGCGATAATTAAATTTGCCCAGGATGAGAATCTTAGAAATGAGTTTAGGATCAAGGGGATTGAACAGGCGAAAAAATTCAATTGGGAGAAAACTGCTCAGGAAACACTGGAAGTTTACAAGAGTTTTCAATAAACTTGCATAACGTAAAGCGCGCAACGCAAAACTTTTTTGTTTTTCGTTTAACACTTCACGCTATGCGTTATTATTTTTTATGCGGGAAAAGAAACAGCACAAAATTGAAGTTCATGTCGCTGGAATTTGTCTTCGGGAAACCGATTATGACATAGAAGTTCTTATTGCTAAAAGAAAAGATAATAAGGAACTGTTTCCGGGGAAATGGGAATGTGGAGGAGGGCAAGTTCGGGCGGGGGAAAATTTTGAAGAAGCCATCAAGAGAAAAATGAAAGAAGAGCTCGGGGTCATTGTTGACAGGGTGATGATTTTCGGAACCTATGAAATAATGACGCCGCAACTTCCTCAACAAAAAATTCCCGGGATTAAATTCGTTTGTTTTTGGCATAGCTATGTTAACGGGAAAGAACCGCAAATCGATCAGGAAAGTTTTTCTGAATGGAGATGGAATTCTATCAATGAACTTAATGGAACTGATTTTATTCCTGGAATCAAGGATGAAATAAGTGTTGCTTGGGAGTTTTACTCCAATAACAAGGGGATAATAAGATAATTTGATTTTCAGGCAGTTTTAATTTATACTCAAAATAAGGCGAAAGAGATCTATCAATCTCTGATTGCACAATTGGTTATGTAATCAGCTTTGGGAAGAAAAGACCGCCTCCGCTAAAGCTTCGGAGAGTCGCAGTAGAACCCAACGGGCAGGCCCGTCATAGCCGTTAACGAGTCCGTCTCTCCGGCGGAAAATTAAGGTGGTACCACGGTTAATCCCGTCCTTAAACATTATGTTTTTGGACGCTTTTTATTTTTTAATAATGAAATTTTATGTCATTTAAGAAAATCGATCCCAAAATGAAATTTCCAGAAATGGAAAGAGAAATATTGAAGTTTTGGGAGGAGAAGAAAATATTCGAAAAATCTTTGGAAAATCGAAAAAACGCCGATCATTATAGTTTCTATGACGGTCCTCCTTTTGCTACCGGAAATCCGCATTATGGCCATATCGTAGCCAGTCTCATGAAAGATGTTGTTCCCAGATTTTGGACGATGAAAGGATTTTATGTTGAAAGAAAATGGGGTTGGGATTGTCATGGACTTCCAATTGAAAATATTGCTGAAAAAGAATTGGGAATCAAACATAAGAAAGAGATTGAAGAAATGGGAGTAGAAAAATTTAATGAATTTTGCCGAACAAAAGTTTTGGGGTATGTAGAAGAATGGAAAAAGGTAATCGGAAGACTTGGACGCTGGGCAGATATGAAAAATAGTTATAAAACCATGGATCTTTCTTTTATGGAATCAGTCTGGTGGGTTTTCAAGCAACTTTGGGACAAGGGGCTGATTTATGAGGGTTATCGCTCAATGCTGATTTGTCCTCGCTGTGAAACGACTCTTTCTCAATCGGAAGTGGCAGAAGGATATAAAGACATTAAGGATCTCTCGGCTACCGTTAAATTTGAACTTGTCGATGAACCTGAAACCTTTGTTCTAGCTTGGACGACAACTCCCTGGACGTTGATTGGAAATGTAGCGTTAGCCATTGGAGAAAATATCGATTATGCAAAAATTAAAGTCGAAGAAGAAATTTTAGTTTTAGCCAAAGAAAGAATCGCCGAAACATTAAAAGATAAAAAGTTTGAAATAATAGGAGAATTAAAAGGCAAGGAATTAATCGGAAAGAAATATAAAGCTCTATTTAATTATTATATTGACAAAGGATTAGAAAATGAAGAAAACGGCTGGAAAATTTATGGAGCTGAATTTGTAACGACCGAAGAAGGAACGGGGGTGGTTCATATTGCTCCGGCCTTTGGAGAAGATGATCTTGAATTGGGCAAGAAATATAAGTTGCCATTTGTCCAACACGTCAAAATGGACGGAACAATCAAGGAGAATGCTGGAGAATTTGCAGGAATGAATGTGAAGCCGATGGAAAATGTCCAAAGCACCGATGTGGAAATCATCAAATATCTGGCCAAGAAAAATCTATTGTTTTTTAAAGAACAGTATGCTCACAGCTACCCTCACTGTTGGAGATGCGAAACCCCGCTTGTTAATTATGCAACCTCCTCCTGGTTTGTAAGGGTTGAAAAAATAAAAGAAAAAGCGCTTGGATATGCTGAAGATATTAACTGGACGCCAAAGCACATCAAAAAAGGACGTTTTGGAAATTGGCTCGAAGGTGCTCGCGATTGGTCAATCAGCCGACAAAGATATTGGGCATCAGTAATGCCGATTTGGAAATGCGATTGCGGAGAAATAAAAGTCTTTGGTTCGGTTAAAGAGCTGGAAGAATCCAGTGGAGAAAAAATAACTGATCTTCACAAGCACGTTGTCGACAAAGTAACTTTTAAATGCGAAAAATGTCAGGGAATAATGAAAAGAATTCCAGATGTTATGGATACCTGGTTTGATAGTGGTTCAATGCCGTATGCTCAAATGCATTATCCTTTTGAAAATAAAGAAAAATTTGAAAAAGGATTTCCGGCCGAGATTATTGCTGAAGGAGTGGAT
>JAKLHP010000012.1 GCA_022710085.1 Patescibacteria group bacterium
AGAAGGAGATCTTGTTGTCGGAGGAAAAATGATTGAGCAAATGAGCGATACGGATTTATTCAAGAAAATTATGAAGGGAGCATCGGTTTTTGCTCGCATTACTCCTGAACAAAAATTAAGGATTGCTAAGGTTCTCAAGGATAACGGTCAGATTATTGCGATGACGGGAGATGGTGTTAATGATGCTCCAGCGCTTAAGAAAGCTGATATCGGAGTAGCGATGGGAATGATGGGAACCGATGTTTCCAAAGAGGTTTCGGATATGATTCTTCTGGATGATAATTTTTCTTCAATCGTAAACGGAGTAAAGGAGGGAAGAACCATCTACCAGAATATTAGAAAATTTGTTTATTATGTATTTACTTCCAATGCCAGTGAATTTTTTGCGATTGTTATCGGAGTCGTCCTTCACATACCATCTCCTGTCACTGCAGTACAAATTTTGGCGATTGATTTGGGAACAGATGTGTTTCCTTCTTTCTCCCTGGGGCTGGAACCTCCGGAAAAAAGATCAGTTTCCAAGAAAGAAAGGAAAAATAAGAACGTTATCATTGATTTTAACGGGTTTAAGCGAATTATATATAATGGAATTATTATGGCGACGGGAGCAGTAGCAACTTTTCTTTGGTCGATGATTAGAGGAGGCTGGACATTTGGAGCTCCGATTGTCGGAAGTGATCCGCTCTATATCAAATCAACCTCCGCCGCTTATGCGGTTTTGGCTATGACCCAGATGGCCAATCTTTTGGGAGCCAGAAGCGAGAAATTGTCAGTTTTCGAAGTAGGTTTTTTCAAGAACAAATATTTGATTTTTTCTATTTTTATTTCTTTCGGAATTCTGCTATGCTTTTTATATGTTTCCTTTATCCAAAAATATCTACATCTTTCTCCCATTGATTCGAAAGATTGGATGATGGTTATCGGATCAATGCTTGCGGTTTTCTTTTTTGAAGAAGCAAGAAAAGCAGAAAGTAAATAATTAAGCCTGCTCATAACAATGCTGGATATTCAAAAAAACATCAACCTTGCGAAATACTCGACTTTCAAAATTGGCGGACCGGCAAAGGAATTTGTCGAGGTTAAAAATGAAAAAGATCTAGAAAAAGCTTTGGAGTATGCTAGAAATAATAAGATTAATTTTTTTATCTTAGGAGGAGGAAGTAATGTTATTTTTGATGACGAGGGTTTTAAAGGATTGATCATAAAGCTTGGTTCAGGAGGGAATGGAATAAATAAGGTTAGCAGCTTTGAAACAGAAGAAATTTTTAAAGAGTCGGAGTTTTTATATTTTGATATTTGGGCGGGGGAAAAACTTTCAGCGGCTGTGAATTTTTCGAAAGAAAACGATCTGACCGGACTTGAATGGGCAGTAAGTATTCCTGGGACAATTGGAGGAGCAGTCCGTGGCAACTGCGGAGCATTTGGAGGGAGTATTTCCGATATAATATCGGAGGTCAGAATTTTAGATGAAGCCGATGGATCAATATTAAAAATAATTTCCAATAGTGAATGCAATTTTTCTTATCGCAGCAGCATTTTCAAAGATAACCCCGATCTGATTGTAATTTCGGCCAGAATCAAGCTTAAAAGAGGGGACAAGGATGAAATAGGAAATAAGATAGAAAAAATCCTTAAAGAAAGGGCAAAAAAGCAGCCAAACTCTTGGATAGGAAACGCCGGAAGCTTTTTTATGAATCCGATTATTGAAGATGAAAAGGTAAAAGAGCTATTTGAAAAGGAAACAGGAAGCAAAATTATCAACAATAGGATTCCGGCCGGATGGCTTATCGAAGAGGTGGGACTCAGGGGAAAAAAAATTGGAAACATTATGATAAGCGATATTAATGCTAATTTTCTCATCAATACCGGAGGGGCAACGGCGAAAGAAGTGATTATTGCTACCAGTATTATTAAGCAGAAGGTAAGGACAGAATTTGGAATTCAATTAAAAGAAGAAATAAAATTGGTTTTTAATAATTAAAATTATAAGAAAGATGAATGTAAGATATTTATTAAAGCGGACAAAAATTGATGATCGTTCAAAAGACTACATTGAAAAAAGGCTCAAATCCCTGGAAAAGTTATTGAAAAATATTTTGCAAATTGAAATCGAAATCGATTTGGACAAAAAGGGAAAATTCCGAGTAGAGGTGATTATTAAAACCCCATACGAAATTTATCAATCAGAAGAAACCTCCGAAAGCGTCGAGGCTTCTATTGATATTGTGGAAGGAGAACTCAGAAAGCAAATAATTAGAGGTAAGGGGAAAATTGAAACCTTAAAAAAGCGAGGCAGGAACTCCCTAAAGAAAAAAATAGTTTTGGACAAAAACGCAAGATTTTAATTCTTTGCAAGCTGCTTAATAATGGAATATGATTTTTCGTATTGAAGGAAGTGTTGTATAATATTAATACAAATTAATGGCAACTAGGAATAAAATAAAAATGAAAATAAACTTCAGGAGATACGTTCTTTATTTGATTCGCTGGCAGCTTAGCACTCCGATCTTAGCTCCGGTAGTGGCTTATTTCAAGAATTCCCCTTCAATTTTTGGAACGAAAGAAGATTGGATTGGTTCCATTGTTGCGAATTTTATTGGTGGTCTGATTTTTTTCTGGGTAGATCAATTCATTTTTACTTCAAAAGGATTGGAGGCTCAATGGGAGGTTCAGGAAAATATTGCTTGTGTTGATTGTGGAAAAATAACCAGAGGATACCGTCTGGTAAAAACAAAGAATTATGACCGGACTAAGCACAATCCTCAATTCCGCTGTGAAAAATGTTCCCAGAAAAAGACCGAAGAACTTCGAAAAAGAGGAATAGATGTTTAATCGTTTCAGCTTAAATATAAATAAAAATAAAATTAATATTTGTGAATTATGCGGGAAGTTAATTTTTGTGAACACTTGCAAAATTTGCAGATAAAAATGGAAAACATATGAATCCAAAATTATCGACCACTTTCGCAGTCGTGATAATACTGCTGATAGCTGGAATTTTAACCTGGATATTTTTGGTTGGGAATAATTCTATTTTTCGGCAAGAACCCGAGAGTGTGCCAATAACACAAAATCAAAAAGAGCAGTGTTCCAAGCGTGCTTATGATGGGGAAGCCAAAATAAGAGTTTGGAATCATGAAAGCGAAGCAGATGAAACGATTATTAACATAGCAGAAGAAGATCTGGAAAAATTACCAAAGAACTGCAAAAATCAAAAAGCCAAGCTGGTGGACGCAGCTCCTGAAATAGCGGAAAAAATTAAAGCAGCTTCAAAAGAAAATCCGGCAGAAATAACAATAAAAGGAATACTTAATAATTGCGAGGAAGTTATCTCCTTGAGTATTGGATCCGGCGAAGAGGTTTTTAAAAAATATTTATAAAAAAAGCAATTTTTTGTCCAACTTTTGAAAAAACCCCTTCTTTGACGAAGGGTGTTTTTTTTGGTAAAATGATAGGTATTGGCGGATTGAAATATCTTAGCCAGGTTTATATTTATAAATATTTATTATGTCCATATTCAAGAAAATATTTGGCTCAAATGAGAGGGAAATAGGAAAGCTCCAGCCTATTGTTGATAAAATTAATTCTTTTGATCCAGTGATGTCGAAGCTTTCGGACGAAGATTTGAAAAGCAAGACAGTTGAGTTTAAAAAACGCCTTGAAAAAGGAGAATCTCTGGATGATTTGCTCCCTGAGGCATTTGCCACAGTCCGAGAGGCATCCAAGCGTGTTATTGGAGAGCAACACTTTGATGTTCAGCTTATTGGCGGAATCGTTCTTCATCAGGGGAAAATTGCAGAAATGAAGACTGGGGAAGGAAAAACCCTGACCTCAACCCTGCCAATTTATTTGAATGCTCTTTCAGGCAAGGGAGTCCATGTCGTGACTATTAATGATTACCTAGCCAAGCGTGACTGTAACTGGATGGGTTCCATTTTTCATTTCTTGGGAATTTCCACAGCTTGCATCGTGCATGACTTCTCTTATCGCTATGAACCGAAAATTGTTGATGCCAATGAAGCAAATGTTGAAATGGAAAATCTGATTGAAATTTCCAGGAAAGATGCCTATAACTCGGATATTACGTATGGGACTAACAACGAGTTCGGTTTCGATTATCTCCGCGACAATATGGTCCAGAGTTTGGAACAAATGTCACAAAGGGACCTTAACTTTGCGATCGTAGACGAGGTAGACTCGATTCTTATTGATGAGGCTAGAACTCCGCTTATTATTTCTGCTCCAGATATGGAATCAACCAAGCTCTATCAGCGTTTTGCCCAAATTGTTCCAAGACTCAAAGAAAAAGATGATTATGAAGTTGATGAAAAGATGAAATCGGTAGTACTTACGGAAAAAGGAATTTCTAAGGTTGAAGAAATGCTGGGGGTAGGAAATATTTATGATCCAGGAAAGATAAATTATGTCCATCACCTCGAACAGTCGCTTAAGGCTGAGGTTATTTTCAAGCTCGACAGAGATTATGTGGTTAAAGATGGGCAGGTAATAATTGTTGATGATTTTACAGGAAGGCTTATGGAGGGCCGCCGTTATAGCGAAGGGCTTCATCAGGCGATTGAGGCCAAGGAAGGAGTCGAGGTACAAAAAGAATCAAGGACACTGGCAACAATTACTTTCCAAAATTATTTTCGAATGTATAACAAGCTTTCCGGAATGACCGGAACAGCGACAACTAGCGCGGAAGAATTTTTCAAAGTATACAAATTGGAAGTGATGGAAATCCCGACTAATAAAAAAATGGTCAGAAATGATCTTCCGGATGTTGTGTATAAAACTGAAAAGGGAAAATTCGATGCCATTGCCAAGAAAATAAAAGAAGTAAATAAAAACGGACAGCCAGTACTAGTAGGAACGATTGCTATCGAAAAATCCGAATATTTAAGCGCTCTTCTCGGACGCGAGGGAGTCAAACACGAGGTTTTAAATGCCAAACACCATGAAAAAGAAGCGCTAATAGTTACCAGTGCTGGTCAATTGGGTTCAGTGACCATTGCTACCAATATGGCTGGTCGTGGAACGGATATTAAGCTCGGAGAGGGAGTGAAAGGAGTTGGAGGGCTGATGATTATCGGTACAGAGCGCCATGAGGCTAGGCGCATCGATAATCAGCTTCGAGGACGTGCAGGAAGGCAGGGTGATCCTGGGGTTTCTCAATTTTTTGTTTCCCTGGAAGATGAACTGATGAGAAGGTTTGGGGGAGATAAAATGAAAAATATGATGGATAAATTGGGCCTTCCTGAGGATCAGCCGATTCAAAATTCAATCATTTCCAAAACCATTGAAAATGCTCAAAATAAAATTGAAGGATTTAACTTTGACATCCGAAAGCATGTTTTGGATTATGACGATGTGATGAATAAGCAAAGAGAGGTTGTATACAAAAAGCGCAAAGAAATATTGGAAAGAAAGGAAGTAAAGAGTGAAATTATTAATAATATTTCAGAAGAATTGGAAAAAATAGTTTCTTTTCATACGGCAGGAGAAGAATTTGATTGGGATTTCGGAGATCTATTTTCGGAAATTGGAAATATTTTTCCATTTTCGGAAGAAAACAAAAAACAGGTTGAAGCCATAAAAAACGATAAGTCAAAAAACGAAATAGAAAAAAGAGGAGCGCTTCACGGATTTCTTATGGATCTGGCAAAAATGGCTTATGGACAGAAAGAGAAAGAAATTGAAGAAGAAAATATGAAAGGAGCGGAGAAAATGGTGGCGCTTCAAACTATTGATACTTTGTGGATGAATCATCTGGATGAAATCGATTATCTTCGAGAAGGAATCGGACTTCGCGGATACGGGCAAAGAGATCCGCTCATTGAATACAAAAGAGAAGCCTTCAACTTATTCTCACATCTTATGGAAAATGTGCGTTCAACTATAGTTCGCACCATTTTCCGTATTCAGCTTATTCCTGCGTTGCAAACCCAGAAAGAGGAGCGAAAGGACTTACAGTTTAAGGGAGCAGATGAAGAAATGGAACAGTTCGGGGCGGCCAAGAAAATCCAAAATTCAGGCGGGGAAAAGAGCGAAGAAATAAAACAGAAACCGATTATAAACAAGGATAAGAACGTTGGGCGCAATGACCCATGCCCGTGCGGATCGGGTAAAAAGTATAAAAAGTGCTGTGGGAAATAAAAAAAGCCTGTTAAAACAAATAAAAACAGGCTAGGGCTCGGATCTCCTGGTTGCATTGAACCATTGTAGGCGTCCCATTCACGCCTCGTTGTTCGGTGTTATACCTACATCCGAAAGATTATAGTCATGCTATAAAAAAACAATAAATAAGTCAAGTGTAAAAATATATAAATAAAAAATATCCGAAGGTTATTAATGAAAAGTAAAATTAAAAGAAAATACTCGATTGGGGTTTTTGACTCTGGCCTTGGCGGGATTCAGATTTTGAAACATATTGCCAAAGAACTTCCCCAGTATGATTATGTCTATTTGGGAGATACAGCCAGGGTTCCGTATGGAGGCCGTTCTCAGGAAGTCATTTATGAATTTACCGTTCAGGCGGTTAATTTTCTTTTCAAAAAGGGATGTCATCTAATAATTTTCGCCTGCAATACCGTTTCAAGCAAGGCGCTTAGGAGAATCCAAAAAGAATATCTGCCAAAAAATTATCCGGACAAGAAAGTTCTTGGGGTTATTATTCCGGTTTCCGAAATGGCGGCTAAAAAGACGAAAAACAAGAGGATTGGCGTTATTGCGACCCAAGGCACTGTTTCTTCTGGCGCTTTTGGCAGGGAACTTCTCAAGATCAATCCGGAAATAAAATTATTCCAGCAGGCTTGTCCGCTTCTGGTTCCGATAATAGAAGCCGGAGAAGAAAAATCGAAAGTTTCGGAACTGATGCTTCAAAAATACTTGAAGCCGATTATCAAAAATAAAGCCGACACTTTGATTTTAGGATGCACTCACTACAGATTTCTGGAAAACAAGATTAGAAAAATAATCGGCAAGGATATGCGGCTTATAAATGAGGGAAAGATAATTGCTGAAAAACTAAAGGATTATTTGGAAAGACATCAAGAAGTGGAGAATATGCTTCAAAAAAAATCGAAACTAAGATTTTTTTCCACGGATTTGACTGAAAAATTTGAAATAATGGGAAGCCGATTTTTCGGGAAAAAGATAAAACCGGAGAGGGCTAAATTGGAATAAATTTAAAAAAATTATCTTTTAATAAAAAACCATGAAAATTTCCAAAAAAAATGATGAAATCAAAGTAGGAATCGGGATAATGATTTTTAAGAATGGGAAAATTTTGCTAGGAAAAAGAAAAGGGCCTCATGGAGAAGGGGAATATGCTTTTCCGGGAGGACATCTGGAACATATGGAATCTGTCAAGAAAGGAGCGCTCCGGGAGCTCGGGGAAGAGTGCGGCATAAAAATAAAAAACTTGAGATTTCAATTTGTGGCTAATGTCAGAAAATACAAACCCAAGCATTATGTCCATTTCGGGATGGTGGCGGACTGGAAAAGCGGAGAACCGAAAGTTTTGGAACCGGAAAAAATGGAAAGCTGGAATTGGTATGGATTGGATAAGTTGCCAAAACCGATGTTTGAATTTTGCAAACTGGCGATAAAAAGCCATAAAACTAAAAATAAATATTTTGATAATTTATGATTGCTTTTGAAAAATCAGTCGGAGCAGTAATTTTCAGGAAAGAAGGAAAAGATATCAAATATCTTCTTCTTGATTATGGAAGTGATTATTGGGGATTAGCCAAAGGCCATATTGAAGAAGGGGAAAGCGAGACAGAAACACTAAAAAGAGAAGCAAAAGAGGAAACGGGGTTGGATGACTTAAAGATACTAGATGGATTCAGGGAAACGGTTAGTTATTTATATATTGCCAAGGGACTGGAAAAAGAAGAAAGAAAGCGTGAAGGAAGAAAAACCATAGTTTTCAAAAGAGCTGTTTTTTATTTAGCTGAAACTTTGAAAAAAAACATTGAACTTTCCGAAGAACATATAAATTTTAAATGGCTTAGCTTTCAGGATATGGTTTCTCAAATTTCCTTTAGAGCTCCTAAGAAAGTTCTTGAGAAATCCGAGGAATTTCTGAGAAAGAATAATTTGATTTAGCTCATGGAATAAAGACGTTGATTTATTTTTTTCAGCATGGTAATACTAATATATTAAATTTGTATCTTAAAAACATTGAAAAAAACCGAAATCCTCAGGTTCTTCAACTGATCTGAAGGGCGGTTTCACAATCAATAAATTTGAAGGAGGCAAAAATGAGTACCTTGAAACCTATTGTTATAACAGCCAGGGACATTCCGGATGCCTGGAGTCAGTGCGTATTTGAGATTATCAAAAAAGAAACTTCGCGGGTGAGAAAGGTGGACAAGGGTTCCTATGAAGGGGAATACAGATTGGAATTCGATTTTCCTGTTATCCATATTCTTTATCCCGGAACCAGACCTCTAATCCCGGATATCCCGCCGCATTTGGGAATCCCGAATCCGGTTGAAAGCATGGACTACGTGGAAGCATATTTTGCTCGCTATCTTATGTCAGACATCAAAGAAGGCGATGAGCAGTATACGTATGGAGAAAGGATGGTTGCGGCGCAGACTTCGGTCGTTTCCCATATCGACAAAAAACAGACTTATTTTTCTGATGATATTCCGATAACTGTCAATCAATTGGACGAGATTATCGATCGTTATCGGAAATTTGGCCCGGGAAACAATCAGTTGCCGATACGGGTTGGGCAGCCGGCGGATATAATGCTCAAGGATCCTCCCTGCCTGCAGTTTATTGATACGCGGATAGAAGAAGGAAAACTTCATTTCAATCCGATTTATTTCCGTAGTTGGGATCTCTGGGGAGGTTTTCCGGCCAATCTTGCTGGCATACAGCTGCTCAAGGAGTACATGGCTGATGCGATAGGCGTTGAAGATGGAGAAATGATTTGTGCAAGCAAAGGGCTCCATCTTTACGGATATACCTGGGAAATAGCCGGGAAAAGAAGAGGATTAACAGAAAAAGAAATGGAGACTTTTCTCACTAAATAAACGATATTTAAAGACCTTTTGTTGTCCAACAAAAGGTCTTTGTTTTATTTTGACTTTGTGCTGTTTTTAGGGTATTATTAGGTATAGGAAAAACAAAAACAAAATAGGGGTTTGAAAGAGCCATAATGTATAAGGTTTTATTTTTTTATGTTAAAAAATTTACAAAATATTTCAAAAAAAATAGCAGGCTTGTTCGGCAAGGTTTCGCAGGACATCGGAATCGATTTGGGAACGGCTAATACCCTGGTCTACGTTAAAGGAAAGGGGATTGCGATCAATGAACCGTCAGTAGTGGCAATAAATAAAAAGACTGGACAAGTTTTGGCTATCGGAAAAGAAGCCAAAAGAATGGTAGGAAAAACGCCAGGGCATATTGTGGCGACAAGACCTTTGGTCGATGGAGTGGTAAGCGATTTCGAAGTTACCGAACAAATGCTTCGTTATTTCATCAATAAAGTTGGAAAGGAGTCCTTTTCTCTTGTTCCTCGTCCCAGAGTTCTGATCGGCATCCCTTCAGGGATAACTGAAGTTGAAAAGAAAGCAGTTATTGATGCGGCAACTAACGCGGGAGCGAGAGAAGCATTTTTAATTGATGAACCTATGGCAGCGGCTATCGGAGCCCGTCTTCCCGTTACTGAGGCGGCAGGGAATATGGTGGTTGATATTGGAGGAGGGACCTCGGAAATTGCTGTCATATCCCTTGGAGGAGTGGTAGCCTCCAGAAGTCTTCGGGTGGCTGGAGATGAAATGAATGAAGATATTGTGCGTTATTGCCGCGATGAGTTCAATCTTCTCATTGGTGAAAAAACAGCAGAAGATATTAAAATTGCTATTGGAAGCGCTTATCCGATGAAAGAAAGCGTGAGTATTCCGATAAGAGGGAGAGATCTTATCAGCGGACTTCCTAAAGAAGTGATGATTAATGATGAGCAAATAAGACAGGCAATTTCCAGGTCAATTAGGATAATAGTCAACAATATCAAGTCGGTAATAGAAGACACTCCTCCGGAGCTTTTAGCCGATGTGATGCAAAGGGGGATAATTCTGGCTGGTGGAGGAAGTTTGATTAGAGGAATGGACAGATTGATTGCTAATCAGACAGAAATTCCTGTTCGGATGATGGAAGATCCTCTTACTGCGGTTGTCAGAGGAACAGGAATAGTCTTGGAAGATTTGGAAAATCTCAAAGATGTTTTAGTTGAAAATGAATACGCCAAATCACTCATATAAAATTTCTAATTTGCAATCGAATTCCGAATGTTCGAGGGGCTAAGATTTTTGGCATCAGACGCTTGATTTATTAGGCATTGATTAGAAATTGGAAATTTTTAAATAGAAATTTTATTATCTATGTCTTTCAATTTTTTTTCTACAAAACTTTTTAAGGTGATTGTTGTTTTGATTATTGCCGGCTTTGTTATTTTTCTTAATCCTTATAATTTTTTCAATCCGATAAGATCAGCTGTTTTTACTGTCTTTTCACCCCTTCAGAAAGTAGTTTACGGGTTGGCTTTTGAATTTTCTGAAATTAAAAAATTCATGTCTTCTATCGGGCAACTGAAAAGTGAAAATGAGAAGTTGATAAAAGAGAATAGGGAACTTCTGGCTGAAAAAGCTTACCTTGGTGAAATTAGCAAGGAGAATGAAGTGTTGAGGGAGGAGCTCAAGCTTCTTCCAAGGGAAAAGTTCAATCTGGAAGGTGCTAGCGTAATCAGTAGGGATTTTCATGGACAAGGCGATTGGCTGGAAATAGACAAGGGAGAAAAAAGCGGAATTAAAAAAGGCATGCCGGTAATTGTGGACAAAGGCATTTTGGTGGGAATAATCGAGGATGTTTACCGCAATACTTCAAAGATATTTCTCCTGAATAATCCTCAAAGTGTTATCAACACAATTGATTCCAAAACAAATTCGAAGGGAATAGTAAAAGGAGAATATGGAATAGGTGTCGTCATGGACATGGTTCTTCAAAGTGAATCATTGGATAAAGGAGATGAAATAATTACTTCGGGAATAAGCAATAATTTTCCAAAAGGACTTTTGATTGGCAATGTGGAAGACGTTGTTCCTTCCCCGGATCGTCTTTTCAAAAAAGGAATCATTTCTTCTCCGGTTGATTTTTCCAGCCTCAGGTTTGTTTTTGTCATTAAAGATGGAAATCAATGATAAAAAAAGAAGCAATTATTTTGATTGTTATCTTTCTGGCGGTAATATTCCAAATGAGTTTTTTCCCCTTATTTTTTTCGATTGAAAATATCCCCGATTTCATCTCGATTTCACTGGTATCGTTGGTGGTCATTTTCGGCTTTCAAAATGTATGGGTCTGGGGAATTATAGCAGGATTGGTTATGGATATTTTCTCTTTTGAAAAGATCGGAATAAGCATTATTTCGTTAATCGTTTCTTGCTACATCGCCAGTTTTTTTTCAAGAAGAGTTCTTCTTGGAGAAAAACTGGGAGGAATTTTAACCGGAATATTGTTAGTTTTGGTGATAACATTTTTTAACAATTCCTGGTTAATCTTGGCCGATATTGGATTCTGGTTTCAGGAAATATGGAGGGTCAGGATATTTTTCTTTGATGGAATTCTTTGGAAATTTATTTTTAATTTAATTTTATTTCTCATTCTTTTGTTAATTTTGAAAAAACTTTATAAAAAAAAATCTTCAGCCAAGAATCTTATAATAGGAAATTGATATGTCAATAAAAGGGAAAAAACAAAAAAACAGATCTGGCGGGATGGAAATCGAAGATTATCTTTTTTCTGTTACCGAAAAAGAATCAGCCAGAATTGAATTTCCCCTGGAAAAGAAAAAACTCGGGGTTTTTTGGATTTTGATTATCATCTGCCTTTTTGTTTTGGGCGGAAGAGTTTTTTATCTTAATTTAATCAAAGGAAATTATTATAAGGAAATTGCCAGAGAGAACAGCATCCGTTCGGTTCCTATTAAAGCTCCGAGGGGAAAAATTTTTGATCGTTTCGGAAATGTTTTAGTTAACAATATTCCTAGTATTGATGCTATTTTTATCCCTAGCGATCTTCCAAAGAATCCTGATGAAGTTAAGGAAATGTCTGCCAAGATTTCCAAAATACTTTCTCTCAATGAGGGCGAGGTCTTGGCCAAATTTTCTTCTTCGGAACAAATGTCCGTGAATCCGCTGCTTATAAAAGAAAATATTTCGCAGGAGGAATATTTGATGCTTGAGGAGAAGAAATCGGATTTTCCCGGAATTCTTACCGATAAAACGGCTATTCGCGAATATCCTGACAGCTCAATCTTCTCTCATGTTTTGGGATACATTGGAAAAATTGACAAAAAAGAATTGGAAACAGACAAAGATTATTTGATGACTGACTATGTCGGAAAACAAGGAATTGAAAAATCATATGAGAAATATTTAAAGGGAAAAAACGGAGGAACAAAAGTAGAAGTTGATTCTTTGGGAAACGTAAAAACAGAAAGAGGGATAGTTTCCCCGGAACCGGGAAATGATCTTATTTTGGGGATTGATTATGAGCTCCAAAAGAATATTTACGACAGGCTGACTGATATCCTGGAAAAAACCGATACAAAAACAGCAGCAGCTGTTGCAATCGATCCTAGAAATGGAGAAGTTAGAGCTCTAGTCAGCTTTCCAAGTTTTGACAATAATCTTTTTTCGGGAAAGATTTCCCAGGAAAATTATCTCGATATGATTAATAATCCAGAGAAGCCTCTTTTCAATAGGGCGATTTCAGGAGAATATCCTCCAGGCTCAACAATCAAGCCACTTATTGCAATAGCTGCATTAAGCGAAGGAATTATTGATGAATCGACTTCAGTCAATTGCACCGGAGCCATAAATATTGGGAGTTATGCCTTTCGAGACTGGAAAACTCACGGAACTGTTGATATCAGAAAAGCCATTGCGGAAAGTTGCGATGTTTTTTTCTATTCTGTCGGAGGGGGGTATGGAAACATTGAAGGGCTAGGAATGGAGAAAATGGGAAAATACGAGAGACTTTTTGGGTTGGGGGATAAGATGGGAATTGACATTCCGGGAGAAGCTAGCGGTTTTATACCCAGCAAGGAATGGAAGCTGGAGAAAATCGGAGAAAAATGGTACACGGGCAATGATTACCATGCCTCAATCGGACAGGGATTTGTGACTGCTACATCGCTGCAAGTTGCCAATTACATTGCGGCTATCGCCAATGGAGGAACTCTTTATGAGCCAAGAGTTGTTTCTAAGATAGTCAATGAAAATCAGGACATAATAGACAATTCGTCGGTTGTTGTAAGAAGCAAATTTATTTCTCCTGGAATAATAAAGATTGTTCAAGAGGGGATGAGACAAACTGTCGTTTCTGGATCAGCCAGATCGTTAAACGAACTTCCGGTCAGTGTGGCTGGAAAGACAGGTACTGCTCAATTTGGAAATGAAGACAAAACCCACGCTTGGTTTGTCTCATATGCTCCTTATGAGAATCCTGAGCTGGCTTTGGTTGTTTTTGTCGAAGGCGGAGGAGAAGGAAGCTCTAGCGCTGTGCCCGTAACGAAAGATGTTTATAAATGGTATTTCAACAGAAAGTAAAGCTTTTTCTTGACTAAAACCTTATATTTTAATAAAATAAAGTCTGATAATATTTAAGCATTAGAAAAATATGAAAAAAATGAAAATCAAACCACTTGGCGAAAATGTTTTAGTAAAGCCGGAAAAAGCGGACAAGAAAACTGATTCAGGCATTTATCTTCCAGAATCAGCCTCTGAAGAAAGGCCGCAGCAGGGAAAAATAATTGAAGTCGGAGAAAGTAAGAATATCAAGGTTAAAAATAACCAAAGAGTCATTTTTAATCGTTATGGTGTGACGGAAGTAAAGATTGAAGGGGAAGATTTTTTAATTGTGAAAAATGAAGATATTCTGGCGGTAATCGGATAAATTTTCAAAAAATATTTCAAAAACAGTCCTTGGAAATAGGGGACTGTTTTTTTGCTGGATAATTTTTGATAGTTCAGGTGCGGCCAGATTCTATTTTTCTATGGAAAAGTTTTTTGTTTCCCAGTCGGTTATCCCTCCTTTTAATATTTCTACTGAGAAAAAACCAAGATCAAAAAGTCGGACTCCTCCTTGAAATCCTTGAAGATCGGTATCTCCGTATACAAATATTTCTTTTTCAAGCGGGATTTTATTCGTTGTTTTCTCCAGATTGTCCAAGGAAATATTTTCAGCTCCAGGAAGATGTCCTTTCGAAAAAGAATCTGCAGGACGGACATCCAGGATGTATTTCGGATAATTCTGATTGTCAATTATTTTTTTAAGATCGTCTGAGGTTATGTAGTGCACTTTTGACTGATCAGTAAAGGATCTGGGATTTCCTATGGAAATAGTATTTCCTCCTGAACTTTTCCAGGCAGAAAAACCTCCCGAAAGGATAAAAATATTCTTGAAATTTTCTTTTTTCAGTTTCTCAAAGAATTTATCCGAATTTTCTTGCTCGCCGCTATTTCCGACGATTATGGTGGTTTTTTCGGGATCAAGATTGGACAATGGAAGAGAAGGGTCAATGCTTGTTGAGTCTGTAATATGTTCCAATTGATACTCATCGGAACTTCGTATGTCCAATATCTGAATAATTTCTTTTCCAGCTATATTTTTTTTGATTTCAGCAGCTGTAATTTTCGGATAATCTTTTATTTCCTTTCTGACAATTATTTCATTTTGTTTTTTTTCATGAAATGAGCGAAAAAAAGAAAAAGCAAC
>JAKLHP010000013.1 GCA_022710085.1 Patescibacteria group bacterium
GACGATAACCGACTCCGCCTCGACTTCGGTTTCCTGTGTTACCGCGAAAGTCAACACGATGAGCGGAAACATTGCCATGGCGGGTGACGCGGGTGCATCGGCCGCAAGCACGGGTTTTGCAGGCGCCTCATCAGATGCAGGCAACTCAGGCACACTGACCCAGACCCAGTTCTTGAAGTTCGAGCAGGGCGGCTTCGGTGTCCAGACGGCCACAGTCTCCGGCTACACGAACGTGAATGCCAACGCTGGAAGATAAGCAGACCCGCTGAGAAAACAAAAGAGGGAGACGGAATACTGTCTCCCTCATATTTTTTCAGAAGGAAGGAGACGAATATGAAGATAAAAGGGTTTGGCATTTCTCTGGCAGCGGTTTTGATGTTTTTTTTCACATCGATGTTCGTATCAGCTCAGTCATCCAACACCGGCAATAGCGCCGTTTCAGAACAGGCGCAATCGACCTACCAGTCGCAGGTTGTTTACACGGGCGGCGAAACTGTGGATGACAGCAACCTTCAACATAGGGGCTTTTCCGCAGGCGGGGTAAGCTTTCCCCAGCCAAGTCACGCCAACTATTGGGGGACAATAACGGCTGACGGTCGGTTTGAACCCGCCAAGGACATCCTCAGTTTCAAGAATTTCTGGACAGAGGAAAGTTCCAGAGCGCTGGCTGAACAAGAAGGAGGAAAAATCCAGTTCAGTTTGTCCGGATTATTCTCCAAAGGTGTTTCTCCGACAAAAACCATTGTGTTTTTGCTCACCAAGCCTCAGGATGAAAAAATGCTCGCGGAGTTCAACAGGAACTACGAGTTGATCCAAACCGGGTATTTCTATTCGGAAGGCAAGATCGTATCGTCGAAACTTCTTGGAGGGGTTGCTCTTCAAGGCTTGAAAAGCGGAGCAGACGCAGTTCTCTATACGGAGGGTTTCTCCCTCAGAATCGATGCCGAATCATGGTCAATCGGAATCGGTACCGCTGTTTCTGCGGTAAGCGGTGGAGGACCCACCTCGAACGGAATCGGCGCTGTCGGAGGAGGAGGATTAGGCTGGGCCAATGCCTGGGCAGAATACTACTCGAGACCCTGGCTAAGGGTGAAATATTTCCGCAAGATCAAGGTTGCAGAAAGCAGCGGAGAAGTCGGGAAGAGCAATGAACGCGGTACCGTAACCGTTGTTCCCTTGGGAGAAACGAACGGCAAAGCACTTTTCAAGCCCGAAATTGCTTCTCCGCCCGAACTGCAGACAGGAGTAAATGGCAACGGCGACAAGGAAAAGATAAGGAAGCTGAATCCAGGAGCTATTCAGCAGCCCTGAAGAAGATGGAATATAATATACATCTTTCTTTGTCCCCTTGATAATATTTTCAAACAAAACAGCGTTCTATAGAAATGTAGAAACGCTGTTTTTCTTTGACCAGATGTTTAATTAAAAGTAAAAAATGAAATTGAGCCATCATGCAAGATTATATATACGCTCTGGTTTGATTCATCGATGGCAAAGTCAACCGATCCCTTGATGTCTTCGTGATAGTATTGGCGAATCAGTGATCCGTCTTTTGAATATTCAAATATCCTTCCCTGAGCCTTGTCTGCAAGATAAATCGAGCCCATCTTGTTCCCCGTTATGATTTTATCGACGTTAAAATTTTTCGCAGGTTGTTCTATCATAAATGGTTGGACGTTTCCTTTGAAAAGTTTTATTACCTGTTCTCCGTCGTTAAGATAGATATTTTCATCAATGGCCATGCTAGTTCCGTCGGAAAGATTGATATTTTCCTTCGACCATTCAGTTCGGATTCCGAATCCTCCTTCTGCTCTGGGGTAGCGGTAGATTTTCCCGGAATTTTTATCGGCGACATACAGATAAGTCATATAAGCCGCCATGGATTTGATATCTGAATTTTCAGGGAATTCAATCTGGTTATCTTTGAAGACTGGCGAGGCCGGACTCCAGGAAATAATCTTTTTTTGATCAGTAAGAATCAGGACCAGATTGAGGTCCTCCATTGCTGTCATAGCCAAAATTTTTCCGGAATTTTCCGGAAGCAGATAATCTTTCACCTCTTCGTTTCTTGCCCAGGAGATAATTTTATCTGGAGTTGCTATTAATAATTTTTCATTAAGAACAGTTGCATTCCTGGCATCCTCCAGTTTAGTTATGGAAGTCAATAATTTCAAAAATGTGATATTTTTTTCCTTTGAAAGGACTTCTCTTTCATCAGGAACCTTCTCCTGGATCTGTTCAGAAACACTCTTATTTTTAATTGAATTTTGGATCTTGATAAAAACCAGCGGGAAAATAAAAATAATAGCTATTACTGCGATGGTATATAATTTTTGTTTTCCGCTCAATGAAGAAAAAATCGTCTTTATTTTTCCGATTCCGGGAATAAATCTTGCAAAGCGGATGTTTTTTTCAGCTTCTTTTTTTCGCTCCGGTTCCTGGCCGATGAGCTTGAAAAAAGTTTCCTTCTGCGTGGAAATTTCACTGGTTGCAGGATTATTTTCAGTAATTTCCGCCTGTTTTTTCTCGAGCTCGGCTTTTTCAATGCGCTTCTCTTCCTGGCGTTTTTTTATTTTTGCTGTTATTTCTTTTCTTGCCTTGGTGATAGACTTTCCGATCGAAAGCAGTTCTTTTCTTGATTTATTCTTAAACCAGCAATAAAAATCAAAAAGCTTTTCTTTTGCAACGATCCAATAACCAGCGTAAGAATTCCCCTTTTCCATTTCTCCGTTTTTTTCTTCTTGTATGTAAATATGCCCAGTTTTTTCATCGGTATATTCATTCTTGTCTTCTTTTTTTAGTATTTCTTTCAGGTTGTTTATCTTGGGTGTATTTTTTTCGAAGGTTTTTTCACTGAAAACATTTAAAGTCTCGATATTTTTTTTCTGAGCAGCAGATTTTTCTTCATTCTTTTCAAATAAATCAATGATTATTGTTCCGATTATCTCAAGCTTATTGGTCAGTGCAGTTTTAACAAACTGGACAAACTTTTCTTTTTGGAAGCGGACAGATCCTTTCTTAATTTCGTTGAGAGAAAAAATATCAAAAATATCTTCGCTACAGACTATTATTTTATCGCCGTTATCCAGTCTTCCGCTAGAAACATTGGCAAAGGTTTTCAGGGGATTAGGTTCTTTCTCTTCGGAAGACAGATCCTTGCTCACCTCGGTTATTATTTGGTTCCTGATCAGCAGTATTTTGGAATTTCCACAGACGCTGAAGTGCAGATTGTTTTTTTCCAGAACGCAAACTGCTCCCTCTATTCTTCCTAGCCAATTAATATTTCCTTCCTTGGCTATTTCAGAAAGGGCTAAGTTCACTTTCCGGAGAGCTGAATCGAAACTATTATCAATAGATCTTTTGGGATTGGCATAATATTCTTTTTTGAGCAAGGATGATAAAAAGTTGACAATATAAGCCGATTCTTCGCTGAAATCATTAATTCTAAAAAAACCAGTTAAGATTCCAAGCGGTTGGAGGAGAATATTCTCCGGATAATGTTCAAAAATGTCTAAGTAAGGAGCAAGCTTGGCGTTGTTAACAGCCGAAATAACATTAACCTCCTTTTCGAGTATGTTAAAAACTTTTTCCTTTTCTGATATTTTGGGCATAATTTGTTTCAAATAAGTCCCAATTGCTTTCTTTTTGATTAGCTTTCTGATAGTCTGTGCTTTCGAAAAACAAATAAATTCCAAGCGAATTTTTTGCAAAAGCATGGGAATAAAAAGTCTTCTGATTGTCTTAATATTATAATATTTTAAGGAAAGAAGCAATTATGGGAAAAGTTGCTTTTCTATGTCTTTTCTGTATACTTAATTTAAAGGAGGCTTTTAAAATTAGTCATTCCTTCAATTTTTGGTTATTCCGGAAAATACAATAAAATTGTTCATTTCACGGTAATTTTGAGGGTTTCAAAAAATGTATGATTGAAGTTTTGGATTTTATTTTTGGTTCAAAAATCAAAGCAAGATTGCTCAGGTTTTTTTTGATGAATGCAGATCAGGAATATGACATTCAAGAAATTAGCCGAAAAAATATGTTCAAAAGTTCCCAGGTAAAAAGCGTGTTGAATGATTTCAGAAAAAATAAATTTGTCTTGGAAAAGAAAAAAGGAGGGAAGAAATTTTACATCATCAATCACAAATTTCCTTTTTTCGTGGAACTTCGAAGCTTGTTCATCAAATCAAATGTTTATCCCGAATGCGGAAGTCTTTCAAGGGTAAAAGGAATCGGAGATGTGAAACTGGCGCTTATAAGTGGCATATTCCTTAATTACCCCAAGAGCAAAGCTGATATTGTCCTGGTCGCTAACAATGTCAGCAGGTCAAAGCTTAACAATCTTATGAACAATCTTGAGGCGGAAGTAGGCAGGGAAATCAGCTATGTCCTTATGAACAGCGAGGAATTCAAATATCGAATGGATATGCTCGACAGATTTCTTCTCGATTTTCTTGAGGGTCCGCACGATGAATTGGTAAACAAAATTCCCAGACTCAAGCCTTTTATCTCAGGACTCAAAAAATAATTATTTCACTATTTGCTTGTTATGGTTTACGCGGCACTTTTTGTTTTGGTAGCTTTAGCCATTGCTCTTCTCTGGCTTATTTTAAACCTGAAAAGTAAACTGGAAAAAGGAGAAGACAACAAAGAAGCAGCGGTCATCCAGGAAAAGCTAGCCATGCTTTTGGAAGAAAATAGAGAACTTCGAAGAGCGATGGACCAGAAACTTTCCGAAACTCACCAGACCAATCAGCGCCAATATGCCGATTCTGCCAGGCTTATTGAAAATATAACCGAAAAACTTACCAAACTGGACGAAACCAATAAGCAGGTTGTTAATTTTTCTTCTCAGCTTCAGAATCTTCAAGATATTTTGAAAAATCCGAAGCAGCGAGGAGTTCTGGGGGAATATTTTTTGGAAGAGACTCTAAAAAACGTTCTGCCGCCTAATTCATATCAGATGCAATATCCGTTTGAAGACGGATCGATTGTTGATGCAGTGGTTTTTGTCAAAGACAAAATTATCCCTATCGATTCCAAATTTTCTTTGGAGAATTATGAAAGAATTTTAAATACCAATGATGCAGAAACCAGAGAAAAACTTGAGAAGCAATTTAAACAAGATTTGAAATCAAGAATCGATGAAACCTCCAAATATGTTAAACCGGAAGAGAAAACAATGGACTTTGCCTTCATGTTCATTCCCAGCGAGGCTATCTATTATGATCTTTTGGTAAACAAGGTCGGAGCAGTCCAGGTAAACACCAGGGATTTGATCGAATATGCCTTCAAAGAAAAGCACGTTATTATTGTTTCTCCGACGTCTTTTTTGGCTTATCTTCAAACTGTTCTTCAGGGCCTCAAAGCTCTTCAAATAGAAGAAAGTGCCAAAGAGATAAAAAAGTGGGTGGAAATGCTAGGTAAACACATACTGAGCTATGAAGAATATATGAAGAAGCTTGGAACAAGCATGAGCACGACCGTTAGCCATTACAACAATGCTTATCATGAATTTAAAAAAATAGACAAGGATATTGCCAAGGTGACAGGAGGAGAGACAAACATTGATCCGATGAAGTTGGAAAAACCGGATACCGAATAGTTTTTTTTGACTCTCGAGCGTTTAAAAATTCTTTTCAGGGGGTTATGTTTTCAAATAGACCTAATAATGAATTAAAAAGCAATTTCAAACCGAAGCGAGCGTTTCCTAGCTTTTTTAGCCAGGAATTTTTTCGAAGTTACCTGGTGCAGTGGATATTTATCGGAACAATATTTGTAGGCCTTGCCAATTGGGGAATTCTGATTTTTTATATTCGTCCTGTTGACCTTCCGATTGTTCTCCATTATAATGTCTTTCTTGGTGTTGATGTCGTTGGCAACTGGTGGCAGCTGTATTTTCTTCCGATTATTTCCGACTTATTTGTCATTATAAATGTAATTTTAGCTTATATTTTCTATCAAAAAAAGGAAAGGCTAATGGCCTATATTTTTCTCCTAGCTTCCTTTTTTGTCCAATTTGGAATAACGATAGCGTTGTCCGGATTGATAGTGATTAATTATTAAGATTGGAATCAAAACGGTGTTTATTTTTCCTGACCCGAAAACTGAAAATCCAAGAGACCATATGATCCAAAGGATACTGGAAGTCATCCCTGGTATTTTAACCTGGGCAACTCTTTTGGGAATGATTGTTTTTTCTTTCGCTTTTCCTATTTGGGTTTCAGTTTTTATTATCGTTTTTGACATTTATTGGATATTCCGGACGATATACATAACTTACTATTCGATTAAAGCTTACAAAAAACTTCGGGAAGGCAAAAAAACTGATTGGTGGGAAAGATGTCAAAATATTATTGATCCTGAAAAATATTCGAAGGAGATAAAAGAAAAGATAAAAATAATGAAAGGAGCTTTTAAGGATGACCATCGATTTCAGGAAAAGAGAAAAATAAAAAAAGAAATGCAAAAACTCAATGATTATTATCATGAGGTCAAAAAAATGATAAAAATAAAGGATAAGATTCTGGATTGGAGAAAAATTGTCCACGTAGTTCTTCTTCCTACGGCCAATGAAACTGCAGATGTGATCGAGCCAGCTATCCAATCGATTCTTGATAGTAATTTTCCGAAGTCTCAGATAGTTATTCTTTTGGCAACGGAGGAAAGAGAGCCGGAGAAACAGAGGCTGGCTAAAGTCAATTATTTAAAAAGCAAGTTTGATGGAAAATTCAAGGACTTTTTAGTTACCACTCACATTGTTAAAGATGATGAGCTTAAATGCAAAGCTTCCAATGCCACTTTTGCGGCCAAAGAGCTTATGAAATATCTGGACGAAAGAGAAATCGATTACAAGAAAGTGATATTTTCCAATTTTGACTGCGATAGCGTCTGTCATCCTGAATATTTTGCCTCTCTGACTTATGCTTATATAACTGAGCCAAAAAGGCTCCAGAGAGCCTACCAGCCGCTTCCGATGTATCATAATAACATCTGGGACACGAATGCTTTTGTGAGAGTAATTGTTACCAGCTCCTCATTCTGGCATATGTTTCAGAGTACCCGAAGAGAAATGGTAACCTTTTCTTCCCATAGCGAACCGTTTGATACCCTGGTAAAAGTTAATTTCTGGCCGATCAATATGATCAGTGAAGATTCAATAATATATTGGAAATGCCTTGCTTATTATCATGGAGACTACCAAGTAAAACCGATTTATCTCCCAATATCCCTGGATGCAGTTTTGGCTAATACTTACTGGAAGACAATTAAAAATCAATATAAGCAAAAAAGACGATGGGCTTATGGAATAGAAAACTTTCCGGTCATAATGAGAGCTATTTGGCCCGATAAGAAGATAAATATATTTAAAAAAATAAAAAGTGGATTCGAAATGATCGAAGGTCATCATTCTTGGGCAACGAATTCTTTTATTTTGGCGTTTTTAGGATGGCTTCCTTTATTTTTTGGGGGAGCGAAATTTAACGAGAGCGTTTTGGCTCACAACCTTCCTATTGTGACGAGATATCTCATGACACTTGCTATGGTAGGCTTGATATCCTCGATGTTTTTAAGCTTCTTCTTGCTTCCGCCGAAACCCAAAAAATATACCAAGAAACGTTATATCTACATGTTTCTTCAATGGTTTCTGGTGCCAATCATATCGCCTACATTAGGTTCAATTCCGGCCATTGATTCCCAGACCAGAATCTTGATTAAAAAATACTTTGGGGAATTTTGGGTAACAGAAAAAATTAAAAAATAACATCCTATGTATCTTTATCCTTTCATCTGCTCTTTTCTGATAACTGTCGGAGTCGTTTGTTGCATCCTTTTCCTTTGCTCAAAATTCGATTTTTTAAAAAAAATCTCAAAAAACAGAAAAAGATCAAAAGGAGTTTGCCGTTTGGGAGGGGTGGCTATTATAATCGGATTCTTGGCTACCATTTTCATCAATAATGATTTGGTAATTTCTCAAAATCTCTGGGGAATAATCTTTGCCTCAGTGGTGATTCTAATTTTTGGAATATTCGATGATTTTTTTGAGCTTGAGTGGAAAACCCAACTCTTATTCCAGATAGCAGTAGCAATTCTGGTTTTTATTTTCGGGATAAGAGTGGAGTATATAACTAATCCCCTAGGCGGTCTTATTTTTTTAAATTTAGGAAAGTTCCTCCTTCCTAGCCTGTTTTTTGTAATTTTCTGGATAGTCCTAATGATAAATTCAATGAATTGGGTGGATGGCGTCGATGGCCTGAGCGGGGGCGTTTCTTTCATCGGTTCGCTTACCATTTTCTTTCTTTCGCTCAAACCGGAAGTAAACCAGCCCCCGGTTGCAATAATTGCGATGGCTCTGGCAGGAGCCTTCCTTGGTTTCTTGATTTTTAATTTTAATCCTTCAAAAATTTTGGCAGGTACGAGCGGGTCGATGTTTATGGGATTTATCCTGGCTTCTTTGGCTATTTTTGCCGGTGTAAAAATAGCTACGGCTCTTCTTATTATGGCAGTTCCCGTAATTGATGCTTTGTGGGTTATCGGGGAAAGATTTAGATCCGAGAATTCTATTTTTAATCCGGATAACAGGCACTTGCATTACAAGCTTTTGGAATTGGGATGGTCGCAAAGAAAGATTATCATTTTCTTCTATTCCGTTACTTTGGGTATTTCCATAGTAGCGCTCAGAACCAGAGCAATGGGAAAAATGATCACACTGATTCTTGTGGTTTTCATTATGTTTCTGGCGTTAACATTTATCAGCAAAAAACTTAAAATAGGCAGTCTCAAGACAAATAATGGATAGAAATAAAAAAATCAAGATATTGCTTCTGGCATTTTTAATTGTTGTGATAACACTGCTTTCCTTTTTGTTTTTTCGAAATTATTCAATTTACGGAAATAAAATAAACAAAATTAAAATTGGCGGATCTGAATTTAAAGCTGAAATCGTCAATACCCCAGAGAAGCTTGAAAGAGGATTGGGAAACAGAGAAAATATTTGTGATAACTGCGGGATGCTTTTTATTTTTCCAAAGTCAGAGAAACATTCTTTTTGGATGAAGGGTATGAGATTCGGCATCGATGTAGTCTGGATAAATGGAAATGAAGTTGTCTACATAGAAAAAGATGTTCCATTTGGCTATGGCAAAGTTATGAATCCGGAGAAGCAGTCTGACAAAGTCCTGGAAATAAAGGGAGGAACGGCAGAGAGGGTTGGAATAAAAGTAGGGGATGTTGTAGAATTTAAGTAAATAGTTACTTAAATATTTATTCAATAAGATGCCAACAAGAAAATTAAAGAACAAAAATATAAGAAAACTTACCAGAATCGGGAACAAAGGATCCAGTCTAGGACTTACTTTACCCAAGGAGATAGTTGAAAAACTGGGTTGGCGGGAAAGGCAAAAGGTGATTGTAAAAAAAGTTCGAGGCGGAGCATTGATTAAAGACTGGAAAGAATAGAAGAAATCAGCACAAACTTTGTTTGTGCTTCTTATAGATAATTTTTTATTTTTTATATTCATTATTAACAAGCACTTTTTGATCCCGGTTCTCTTTAAGAGCAGAAAATTCGGGTCGGCTGCCAGCCGTGATTTATTTGCTGATGCCGATGGAAAGATAGCTTTTTTTGAAGCTTCCGTCTTCTAAAGAGAATTAAAGTCTGAAAGGTATTTTTTATCCGTAACAAACGCTGCAGCAACAGTGTTTTTATTTTTATCTAAGGAAACTTCAACCACAGAAACATATGATCCTCAGTTATATCAAAAATTTACTTAATATTTTACTTAACATTTCAATCATAACAAAAACCCCGATGTTATCGGGGTTTTTGCAATATCGAAAGGATTCAATTTCCTTAAGTAAAGAACAAACAACTTTTTGTTTGAAGTTTTTCTTTTAAGAGGATCATGTCAGAGAGGGTACTTGAACAGCATACTTGTGGAGATTATTGAGTTGTTTGTCATTGAGTTTTTTGGAACTTTCTATCGCTTTGTTTATCGAATCTTTTGAAAACTCAATTGAAGTTCCGATATGAACGCTTCCTTTCGCTCCCGAGTGCTTTCTTAAATAATCTTCAATGTAGATTTTGTGTTCTGCAGTAAGTCCTGAATCAGGATTTTTTTCGAGATAGTTCGCTAGCGCTCTGCGAGCTAAATGCGTTTGACCATCTCCTTTTCCTGCGGTTTCGATGAAGGAACCTTCAGTTTCTTTGCTGGTAGCATCTGAAGCGGCTGTTTTTTTCTCTTCAGCTATTTTTTTCTGATCTTCAGGAGCTTTGGTTTCTTCACCTTCTTGAACTTCTACCGTGCCTTCTTCTTCCATTTGCTCTTCTGCTATCTCTTTATTTTCAGCAGGAGCTTGTGACCTCTTTGAATAAGAATAAACTCCCCCGGCGATAGCTACTACAATGATTATGCTGATAATAATTCTAAGGTTGTCTCTTATCCAACTCTTAGTATCTTCAAAATCAGTTTCTTGCTCGTCTTTTTCGTTTTCTTCCATAATATCACCATCCTTTCTAGTTTATCCGCCACTGAGGCGGGTTTTATTATTTGGATTTCAAAGTACAGCTTTCGTTGAAACTGCCGTCATTGGACCGGATGGCCCAATGATGTTCTTTAATTTTAACAACGCTGTTTTTTGCCGTCAACTAGACAAAAAATGGTGTTTGGGGTGTAATTTATTGGCTGTTTTTGACATTTATATTGCACGGGATTTGTTTTTTCAAATATCGCCAAAAATAGGCCTTGCTGGGGCGGAAGGCTTGATGGAATAAACCAAAACCACCCTATGTTAAGGGTGGCCTGGTTTATATATTCTGGACTAAAACAAATCTAGTCCAATTAAAGAAAACTTATTTACAAACTATTTTCTCTTTTTTGTTTTCTTGGCTTTCTTAGCTTTTTTTGCAGTTTTCTTTTTTGCTACTTTTTTCTTTGCCATTTTTGTTCACCTCCTTCCAATAAACTTGTCTTAGATCTTTTTAGATTTTTTAACAAATTTTATTTATTTTTATTTATTTTTTTTATTTTCACCCTGCTGGATGACTTCGAGCAGTTGGTTTCGCACCTATGCTTCATTCAACTGGGATAATTTGAAAAAATAATTTTATAATTTTTATATTGTGGATGAATTATATCACACTTTATAAATTTTTTGCAATAGCAAATTGAATTTTTTTATTTTTTCAATCGACAGTTTAATTATAGTTTAATATATTTTTTTGTGCAAGAGAAAAAGTTATCCACAGGTTGAAATTTTCAATCAATGTCTCAATTTTTAATTTAAAAAATTCGAAAATTAAAATCATTAAAAATTAATTGTAAATTGATTATTGATAATTGAAAATTTCCAATTCACATATTCTCCATCTTTTGCTTAAGTCTTTGTGAAAAATTATTTCTGAATCTGAAAAATATTTTTTGATAATCTTTGAAATTTTTGTTTTTTGTTCGGGAGATATTTCCATGAAACATGAAACACGAAGCGCGGAGCATTTTTGTTTTATGTTCCGCAGCTGTTTCAGAAGCCTTCTATAATGGGCAAGTCCATCTTCTTGACTAATCAGAGCTGATTTTGGCTCATATTTTTTGATGTCCTGGGAACAGGAAGAATGTATTTTTGGGGATAAATAGGGGAGATTGGCGGTAATGATGAGATTTGAGAATTGAGATTTGAGAGTTAGAATTTTTTTTATCGGTTCGAGAAGATTTCCGTGTAAAAATGTTATTTTTTTATCCACCTTATGAAAGCTGGCGTTTTGCTTGGAAACAAACAGCGCTTTTTCCGAAATATCAATCGCATAAAATTTTGCCTTAGGGGATATGTGTTTTAAACTATGCGCCAAAGCAATAATTATATTTCCCGATCCGGTTCCAATATCAATCATCACATAGCGCTTGCCATGCGACGAATAATTTTTTGCGCTATGTATCGCAAGTTCTATGATTTGTTCTGTTTCAGGACGGGGGATGAGAGTGTTTTTGTTCACTTTGAAATTCAATCCAAAAAATTCTTTTTCTCCCAAAATATATGCCAGCGGTTCGTGATTGATTCTTCTTCGAATCAGTTTTTCAAATTTCGCGTTACAGGTCGGAGAAATTTGGCACTCCGGATGCGCTAAAACAAACTCACGCGACTTTCGAATGGCGTGAGCGATAATTAATTCCAAATCCAGGCGGTCTATTTTTTTGGAATATTTATTTGATATAGATTGAATAGTAAGCATTAAAAAAGTTTTTAAGGACTGAATGAAAATCCAAAGTCTTTGTCATTAAGACTTGATTTGGAATCCGGTCTCCTGGTTTATTTTTTGGACAGTTTCATTCTCACATCTTCTTCCTCCAATAGGCTAATGATTGAATCTAAGCTGCCATTGAGTATAGTTTCAATGTTGCTCCAGGATTCTTTTATCCGATGGTCGGTAATGCGATCCTGCGGAAAGTTATAGGTTCTGATTTTTTCGCTTCGGTCTCCGGTTCCGATCTGGCTTTTTCTGGCGTCTCCGAGTTCTTTGGCCTTTTTTTCCTCCTCTGATTGAAGAAGCCGGGAACGGAGAACTTTCATGGCTTTTTCCTTATTCTTGAGCTGGGATTTTTCATCTTGGCAGGAAACAATAAGCCCGGTCGGAATATGAGTTATTCGAACGGCTGACTTGGTGGTATTTACCGATTGGCCGCCCGGTCCGGATGAACAAAAGGTGTCAATGCGGATATCCTTCTCTTCGATCTTAAGTTCAACTTCCTCTGCTTCGGGCAAAACGGCAACAGTAGCCGTGGAGGTATGTACTCTCCCCATCTTTTCTGTTTCCGGAACTCTCTGCACTCGGTGTACCCCGGATTCATATTTCATTTTTCCAAAAACTCCTCTTCCGTTAACTTCAAAAACTATTTCTTTGAATCCTCCAAGCTCTGTCTGGTTGGAGTTTATTACTGAAACGCTCCATCCGTTCTTTTCGGCATATTTTGAATACATCCGGAAAAGGGTAGCAGCAAAAAGAGAAGATTCATCTCCTCCAGCGCCGGCTCTGATTTCCACGATGATATTTTTGCTGTCATTGGGATCTTTGGGAATAAGCATTGTTTCCAGTTCTTTTTCCGTCTTTTCCTTTTCCACAGAAAGCCGGATGTTTTCGTTCATGGCCATTTCCTTGAGCTCCGCATCTCCTTCTGAATTTACAATTTCGGCGTTTTCTTTCATTTCTTTTTCAATTTTCTCGTATTTTCCAATATGATTGATGACATCCTGAAGCTCAGCCTGCCTTTTTCCCAACCCGGCCATTTTTTTGGGATTGGAAACAATCTCAGGGGAACTGAGCTGGCTTGTGATATCCTGGTATTCTTTTTTGATTTCGTCTATCTGGTTTTGCATATGTTTTTCTCTATATTTAACTTAATATAGTCTATTGGTATTTCAGTTATAAGTCAAAATATATTCTAAATCGTAGGACAAGAACTGAAATTAATTTATTCTTAAAAATAAAAAAAGGCATAGCGTAGTTTTACGTTAGCCTTTCTTTTCTGGAGTTTTGTCAAAAAAACGATTTTTGTTTAAAAACTCCTCAGAGAACTTCCAGGAACGCGAATACTTCTTGAAGATTTTTAATAGTTCCTTTTCGATTGCTTTTGTTTTTTCGATCTAGAAGAAGTGCTTTTAATCCAGCACTTTTTGCTCCTTGGTAATCAGAAATCAAACTATCTCCAATCATAAGCGCCTCCTTTTCTCTTATGCCGAAAACCGAGGTCATATGCCTGAATATTCGATTATCTGGTTTTTTGAATCCGAACTCGCAGGAGAAAATATGGTAGTCAACTATCTTGTCTAGACCCAAAATAAAGAATGGTTTTTTGTAAGCCGTACTAATATTGGAAATCACGCCAATCAAATATTCTTCTTGTTTTAGTTTTTTGAGAACTTCTCCGGTTTCCGGAAAAAGTTTGACTGTATCTGGTATTTTTTTAATCTCATCATTCAATTTCTCATATTGTTTTTTGCTCTCAATCGAGTATTTCTCGCAAAACGTCTTTAAATCTGGGAAATCTTCGGTCAAAATAATTTCCTTTACGTTTTTATTACTCAGTCCTAATTTTTTAAATAGGAGAAAATAATGTTTCCAGGAAAGATTATCTGCTTGGATGAGAGTATTATATAAATCAAAAACCACGGCTTTAATTTCCATACAGCCTCCATTTTAAAGTACTTTTTTGAGTGGTGAAGTTATAAAACAAGGTTATTCATACCCTGAATCTTGTCATATTACTTGCCAATGATTTTTTGTGCCGCGGGAGAGACTCGAACTCTCATGATGTTGCCATCGCAGGATTTTGAGTCCTGTGCGTCTACCAATTCCGCCACCGCGGCTTTTTCATATCCTGATTATATTGTATACTATAAATAATTATGGCGAAAATTATCTCTTTAGTCAATCAGAAGGGCGGAGTAGGCAAAACGACGACAGCAACAAACCTGGCGTCGTATTTAGCGCAAGCCGGAAAATTTGTCCTGCTGGTTGACCTTGATCCCCAAGGGAATGCTTCTTCAGGGCTTGGGGTTGATATCAGAAATCTGCAAAAAAGCCTGTATCATTCAATGGTCGGAGGAGAACATCCGAAAAGTGTCATTGTGAGAACTGAAGTTTTTGGCCACGATCTTATCCCGTCTTCACAAGACTTGGCCGGAGCGGGAATCGAACTGGTTCATTTCGATAATCGGGAATTCCGTCTTTATGATGTCCTTCGCCAAATCAGAACAGATTATGATTATATAATAATC
>JAKLHP010000014.1 GCA_022710085.1 Patescibacteria group bacterium
TGAGGTTTGGGATTATATACTCATATCGCAGGAGAAATTAAATGAGGGGTATACCCAAGGGTTATCAGAATTAAATTATGATATGTTGATTGCGGATGAGATTCACAAGCTCAAAAATATTAAAAAGGGGATAAGATCACAGAACATAATCAAGCTAGCAGAAAAAGCTTCAGGAGAAGACAAATACTTGGCGATTCTTTCCGGAACCCCAATTCCCAACAAAGTCAAAGATTTGGCAATTTCACTTAAACTGCTCTATCCGGAAAAATTCAAAGAAGTTGACGACAATCAGCTGGTGCAAAATATTATCAAGGGAGATATTATTGATATCCGCAGTTTGCTTCTCCCAAGGATGCAAATGAAGAGCAAAGAAGGAATTGGAATGCCGGAATTGGAAGAGGAAATATTAAATTCAGAAATGTCAGAAGAGGAAAAGGAAGTGTATTCAATACTTCTTGAAGAGGATGAGCTAACTGCAACGGAAAAAATCCAAGCCATGAGAAAATTCTTGCTTAACCCTGAACTTCTGGAGATGACTCCCGAGATGGAAGGTTCCAAGATAAAGGCATTGAAGAAAGAATTGAAGAAGTCATTGGAAGAATATGACAAGATAGTCGTTTTTGTTAACGGATATATCGAGGGGGTGATCAGGGAAAAAGAAGGGACGGGAATAATCAAAAGACTTGGTTTGCCGGAAGAGGCAGTAAAAGTTATTGATGGAAATGTTCCCAATGAGGAAAGAGAGGAAATACAGAAAGATTTTAATTATGGATCAAAAAAAACAATTCTTTTTGTCAGCGGACAGACTGCGGATGTTGGGGTTGATTTTTCCGGCGCTCAAAGAGTATTTTTCTATAATGAGCCCTGGTCTCAATATGACAAAAAACAACAACTAGGAAGAGTATATCGGGAGGGAATAAAAAAAGATCTCAAAAGCACGACATTAATGACTGGCAATTCTTTGGAACAAGGAATCAATTACTACATTAGACTCAAAGAACAGGCAGTGGAAAGATTGCTCAGGGGGATACCAATAACAGAAATTGAAAATAAATTGCTTAGAAAAGATGAAAGAAGAAGCGGAGAAAATTTGGAGATAGATCCGGAATTGGCAAAATACTATCTTTCTTCTTGGGATAAATTACTCTCATTTTTTAGCGCCGGAAAAGGGATGGGAGAAAAGGAATTCAAGGAATTTCTTAAAAAACACGGAGAAGATTATGCTAACTCGTATATGGAAATGGGAAGCCGGACTTATCAGGGAAACAACAGTCGGGCAGCGGCAACTATTATTGGGAAAATAATGGAAAAATCCGGATTGAACAAAAAAGATGCAAAAATTTTGGACATTGCTTCCGGCCCGGAAATGCTCAAAAATCATTCCCCAGAAGAAATGCAACAATCAATATTTAGCACCGATATCAATCCCCATCACTTTATCAAAAACGGAGGAAGAGTTTTCAGTTCAAGTTTTCTCAATCTTCCAATCAAAGACGAAAGTTTTGATTTCGTTAATCTGGCACTGGCTATGCATTATACCAAGTTTGTTCCGAGCAAGAAAATATTTGAAAGTTTAAAGCTACTTAAAGAGTGTAATAGGACGTTAAAAAAAAGAGGAGTTGCTATTGTTAGTGAAATGTATAATCTTGAGTTCAAAAACGAAAAAAAATTCAGGGAGATTGTTGATTTGTTGGGCTTTGAAATTATGGAGGGCTATTCCGGGGTTGTTTCTTCGGGGGAGAATTTTGAGGCCAACTTTGTTGCTTTGAGAAAAAAGAGAAATTCTGAATTAAATGTTGACGAGGTTTCCAAGGATGTTTTTGAAGGACTAAAATTTGTTCGCAATGAAAAAAAGATCAGAAATTCAAGAATGATGATTGGAAAATTTTCCATCAATGGAAAGGATGTTGAAGTTGATTTTAATGAAAATGACAGGGCTGTTTTCGAGAAAGAACAAGAAATTATAAAAAAGGCGAGGGAAATAATCAAAGAATATGGGAAAATAGAAACTATACCCAAAGAAAAAGTTGTGGAAAATGATTTTTCAAGAGTGTGCATCGGGAAAAATTATTCTCTATTCAAAAGGATTGAAAATGGCGGAGGATTTGTTTTGGTTAAAAACTAAGCTTTTATTATTTTCTCATTTTATGCTATAATTTACTCGTGGAATGAGACGTGATTTTTGAGTCACGAAGTTTTTTCACAAGATGCATTTTTTAATTTGTTAAATTAATTTTAAAATGGAAAACCAACCATACCTGTCGGTTATTATTCCGGCATATAAAGAGGGGGAAAGAATAGGGAGGAATCTTTTAGAAATTGAAAAATATTTCAATGATAAAAATTACGAATGGGAAATTGTAGTGGTGGTGGATGGATCTCCCGACAACACAGCGGAAATCGCAAGGAACTATGGAAGCCAAGTCAGAAATCTTAAAGTTATTGAAAATAAAGAAAATCACGGAAAAGGGTACGTCATTCGGCAGGGACTCCTGGAAGCCAAAGGAAAACTTAGAGTTTTTTTGGACGCTGACGGATCGACTTCCATCACTCATCTCGATAAATTTCTTCCTGAATTTAAAAATGGTTATGATGTGGTGATTGGTTCGCGCGCTATTGAAGGATCTTTCGTGCAGATTCATCAGCCAAAAATCAGGGAATTAATGGGAAAGTCTGGAAACTTTGCAATAAAATTGATTCTGGGGCTTTGGAAATATCCCGATACCCAGTGCGGATTCAAGATGCTTTCCGATAAAGCAGCCAATGAAGTTGCCAGTCGAATGGTAGTTGATCGGTTTGGTTTCGATTTTGAGCTTATTAAGCTTGCCGAAGTTTTGGGATTCAAAATAAAACAAATGCCAGTTCGTTGGCTGAACGAGGAAGGAACTACGGTAGGAGGTCTTTTCGGACCAAATGGTTTTCTTCAAGTGCTAATCGATCTTTTCAAAACCAGATTCAGATTGATGTCCGGAAAATATAATATCAATAAAAAATAAAAATTAAATTTTGAGGAGGTGTTGGAAAAAAAATCAAAAAATAAAAACAAACACTCTGAACTTAGGCAGGATATCGTAACGGGAGATTGGGTGGTGATTGCAACCGGAAGAGCCAGAAGACCGGAAGATTTTTCCAAGAATGGAAAGGGAATTGAAAATGAAAATCTGGATAATGTCCAAGACTGTCTTTTCTGTGAACCTGAAAAATCAGGACAGGAAAAAGATGTTTTGATTTACAAACGTCCTGATGATGAATGGTCTCTTCGGGTTTTTCCCAACAAATTCCCAGCTTTTTCTCATGAAGATACTTTCAAGAAACTAGAAGAAGGACCGTATTTTTCAATGACCGGAACCGGATATCATGAAATATTCGTAACCAGGGATCATTTTCGCCATATGCCGCTTCTTGAGGAGCTTGAAATTGCCGAAGTTTTTGATGCTTATCAAGAAAGATATTTATCCCTGATGAACCAAAGGCATGTTGATTACGTAAGCATTTTTCATAATCATGGAAAAGAAGTCGGAGCCTCAATTGCTCATCCTCATTCCCAATTAATGGCAATTCCGGTGGTTTCTCCTTATCTTGAACTTGAGCTTAAGGGGGCAGAAAGATATTATCGGGCAAACAAGGAATGTGTCTATTGCCTTATGGCTGAATATGAAATTGAGCACAAGAAGAGAATAGTTTTCGAGAATGATGAGTTTGTCGCTTTTTGTCCTTTTGCATCCAGAGCTGCTTTTGAAGTTTGGGTCTTGCCGAAAAAACATAAGCCATATTTCGAAAGGATTAAAGTTGAAGAAAAAATAAAATTGGCAGAAGTTTTCAAAAAAGCGATGAATTCAATTTACCATTCTCTTGATAATCCTCCATATAATTTCTATATTCACACTTCTCCTTGTGACGGGAAAGATTATCCTCATTTCCATTGGCACATTGAGATTCTACCGAAAACTTCCACCTGGGCAGGGTTTGAGCTTCAAACCGGAATTGAAATTTCCACGATCCAGCCGGAAATTGCTGCGGAATATCTAAGAAAGCAGATATAAGAATTAATTGATGAATCAAAATGATTGCAAGTATTATTGGAGTTTTGGCAGAATTTATCATTGATGGAATTTCTGCTTTGGGTTACTGGGGAGTTGGTCTTATGATGGCCATTGAAAGTGCCTGTGTCCCGCTTCCTTCAGAAATAATCATGCCATTTTCTGGTTATCTGGTAATAGGCGGGCAATTTACTCTTTGGGGCGTGACATTGGCCGGATCAATCGGATGCGTTGTCGGATCGGCTCTGGCTTACTGGGTTGGATATTTTGGCGGAAGAAGCTTCATTGAAAAATATGGAAAATATATACTGATAACCAAGCATGATCTGGATATTGCCGATAGGTTTTTTAATAAGTATGGAGGAAGCGCAGTTTTCTTCTCCCGGATGCTTCCGGTAGTCCGAACCTTTATTTCTCTTCCGGCTGGAATTTCCCGAATGAATTTTTGGAAACTAGTAATTTATACTTTAGTCGGTTCAATTCCTTGGTGTTATGCGTTGGCGTATCTCGGAAAAAAATTAGGAGACAAATGGGACACTCTAGGAGTATATTTCCATAAGTTTGACATATTGATCGGTGTTGTATTTGTCATCGGTATAGTTTGGTTTGTGAAGAGGCATATTAATATAAGAAAAAATGAAAATGTCTGAGATAATGGATATCAGGATTTTTTTTCAATAAAAATATGAGCAAATATGTAATTGGAAACCTAAAAATGAATTTGTCCTCTCTCGCTGAACTCGAGAGGTATTTTAAAACTTTAAAAAATGAACTGAAAGGAAAAAATTTTAAAAATGCCGAAATTATTATTTGCCCGCCTGCTGTTTATCTTCAGAATTTTACCCAGAAAGTTAAAAATAAAAAAATAAAAATTGGCCTCCAAAACATTTTTTGGGAAAGAAATGGATCCTTTACTGGAGAAATCTCTCCGATTATGCTGAAAAATTTGGGAGGAGAATATGCTATTATCGGGCATAGTGAAAGGAGAGGATATTTTGGAGAGACCAATGAAATGGTAAACCTCAAAATAAAGTTGATGATAAAAGAAAGACTGATGTCGATTTTCTGCTTTGGGGAAACAATGGAAGAAAGGGGAGCGGGACTTACCAGCGGAATCATTTCCAGTCAGATCCAGGAAGGGCTTAAGGACATAACTCCGTCAGGATTGGAAAAAATAATTTTTGCCTATGAGCCGGTTTGGGCAGTGGGGACCGATGTGATTCCGACTTCAAACGGGATTATGGAGGTTAAAATATTAGTGAGAAAGATTTTAACCGAAAAATATGGGATGAAATATGCCCAAAAGGTGGCTATTCTTTATGGCGGTTCAGTCAAAGCAAAAACTCTCAACCAAGTTTGTTTGGATCCGGGAATGGACGGGGTATTGGTCGGAAGAGAAAGTCTGAACCCTGTCGAATTCTTGAAAATTGCTAAATCACTCGATGTCTAATTGATTTTTAAAATATAAAAAAATATATGTTGGTCAGTGTCAAAGAAATTTTAGAAAAAGCCAGATCCGGAGGTTATGCTGTCGGAGCTTTTAATGTTTTTAATCTGGAAACCACCCAGGCAGTTATTCAGGCCGCTCGAGAGATGCGTTCCCCGATCGTCATTCAGGTAACGGAAAAGACGATGGAATATGCCGGAGGAAGAGGAATCTTCCATCTTATAAAAAACAATGCTGAGTTTTATGCTCCTGAAATTCCCGTAGGAATCCATCTTGATCATGGACATAGTTTTGAGGCGATAAGAAGAGCTGTTGATATTGGTTTTACTTCGGTCATGTATGACGGATCGAGAAAAAAATATGAAGATAATGTAATGGTGACAAAGGAAATAGTTGATTTTTGTCATGAAAAAGGAGTAGTAGTGCAGGCGGAGTTAGGGTTTGTTCCCTATCTTGGTGAAATTGAGATGAAAGATGAGGACTGGATAAAATACATGACTGACCCAGGATTAGCAGAGTCATTCGTAAAGGAAACCAAAGTTGATACCATGGCAGTAGCAATCGGAAATGCTCATAACTTTTTCAAAGAAAAAAAACAGCCGGATTATAACCGTTTGGAAATGATAAATAAAGCTTTGAATATTCCGCTGGTCTTGCATGGTGCTTCCGATTGGGAAAATGAAAAAGTGGATGAAGTTATTAAAAGAGGAATATCCTGTTTCAATGTTGATACGAGTATCAGGTTGAATTTTGTAAACAGTTTAGTCAGCAAGATTATGAAACAGGGTCCGATGAATCTTGATGTTAGGGAATTTCTCGGGGAGGCCAGGGAGGCGGTTAAAAATGTGGTCAAAGACAAAATAAAGATTTTCAAAAGCGATAGCAAGATCTAGATTTAATCAAAAAAAATTTCTCAGAAAGGCGATTGGCAATTCAGTCGCTTTTTTATTATAATATTAATAGGTAAAAATTATTTTTTTCCTCAAGCAAATGAGAAAAGGCATAAAGATAACTTACTGGCTGCTTGTTTCGGCAGTTGCATCTGTTGTTCTCCATAATTTCGTTTATTTTCTTACAAAAAAAGAAGAAGGATTCTTCTTTGCATTTACCTTTATTTTTTTGGTTGCTTTTATCGTTTCTTTGTTCTATAATCTTCTCTATTCGTTGGCAAAAAAGAAGAATAATGATTCCGGTCATAAAAAATGAAAATCACTTGTCATATTTATAGCAGTTATTTATTTTAAAAACAGAATAATTTATGGTCGTACTTCCTTTTAAGAAGAAAAGCAAACTTAAACCGTGGATTCAGGGAACAGTCTGGATTATTTTTTGTTTTCTTCTTCTCATATTATGTGTAGGAGCGAGTTTTGTCGTTTATTTTTTCTTCGATACTCCTAGGGCGGAACTGACGCATCGGAAGGTTGCTCAAACCAGCATAATCTACGACAGGACGGGGGAACACATGCTTTATGAAATGCATGGGGAAGAGAACAGGAAAGTCCTTTCTCATAATGAAATTCCGGATGTGATAAGACTGGCTACGGTTATCGTTGAAGATGACAATTTTTATTCCCACCACGGGATAGATTTTATTTCCATCCTTCGTGCCATCAAGGCGAACTTGCAGGAAAGCGATTTATCACAAGGCGCATCTACTATTACCCAGCAATTGGCCAGGAATGCCTTTCTTACCAGAGAGAAAAGCTGGGAGAGAAAGATGAAGGAGATCGCTTTAGCTTTCAAGATTGAAATGAAATATTCCAAAGATGAAATCCTTGATTTCTATCTTAATGAAATTCCCTATGGGTCCAATGCTTACGGAATTGAATCAGCATCTCAGATCTTCTTCGGAAAGTCTGCCAAAGATCTCACGATTGACGAAGCGGCAATGCTGGCTGCTCTTCCTAAGGCAACAACCACATATTCTCCTTACGGAAACAAAACAAATCTTTTGGTTGCCAGACAGAAATTTATCCTTGAAAAGCTAAAAGAACAGGCTGACGCGGAAGGGAAGAAATCAGTAGAAGAAGCAATTGAAATCGATACTTTAGCTAAGGTAACTCCGCTCAGGGAAGAAATCGAAGCTCCTCATTTTGTTTTTTACGTCAAAGAACAATTGGAAAAAAATTATGACAAAGAAGCGATAGAAGAAGGAGGGCTTAAAATATATACAACCTTGGATTATGATTTGCAAAAAACTGGAGAGTCAATCGTCAAAAATTATGTTTCGGAGAATGGAAATAAATATGGCTTTTCCAACGGAGCTCTAGTTGCGATTGACCCGAAAACCGGAGATATTTTGACCATGGTAGGAAGTCGGGATTATTATGATACAGCAATTGACGGAAAGGTAAATGTTGCCGTGGAAACAAGACAGCCAGGATCCTCTTTCAAGCCGATCGTTTATGCCAAGGCTTTTGAAAAAGGATTCCAGCCCGAAACGATGCTTTTTGATGCTCCGACCAGTTTTGGTCCGGATGGTACCGGAAAAGAATACACTCCTCAAAATTACAGCGGAAATTTCAACGGGCTTGTTTCAATGCGGCAAGCTTTAGCGGGATCGCTTAATATCCCGGCGGTTAAAACTCTTTATCTCGGAGGGGTAAGTGAAACGATTGAACTGGCGCAAAGGCTTGGCATAAACTCTCTTGTCAGAAAGAGCGATTACGGACTATCTTTGGCGTTGGGAGGAGGGGAAGTAGCCCTCGTTGAAGAAACTGGAGCTTTTTCGGTTTTTGCCAATGATGGCAAAAAAAATCCGATAAGGTCGATCACTAAGATTATTATGAATGATGGAGAAGAAAAAATAACCGAACTTCAAGAAAAATTAGTCATAGATCCGCAAGTATCCAGAAAGGTTGCTTCCATTATGTCTGACAATAAGGCTCGTTCTTACGTCTTTGGTTCCAATAATCCTCTGAATATTCCGGGAAAAACCGTAGCGGCTAAGACTGGAACCCACCAGGATTTCCGCGATGCCTGGACGGTGGGTTACACTCCTTCTGTTGCTGTCGGAGTCTGGGTGGGAAACAATGATTATAGCCCGATGAAAGGAGGATCAGATGGTATTTATGTGGCGGCTCCAATGTGGAGGAAATTTATGGATCATGTCTTGGCTAATCGTCAGGATGAAAAATTCCTTGATTACATCAAGGTAACTTCAAATAAGATGCTGGTTACGGGAAATGTAAAAGGCGACTGCAGTAATTCTGGAGATGAAAAAGAAAGCAAGAAGAAAAAGAAGAAGAAAGACAAGGATAAATGTGAAATAGATCATGATATCCTCTATTATATAAACAAAGATGATCCTCTCGGACCAACCGATCCTAATTACAAAGACCCAATGTTTGCCCGTTGGGAAGCAGGACTGGAAAAGAAAGATGAGGATGACGAAGATAAAAAAGATTAATATTTTGGAAAAGGAAATTCTAATTGAAAATAAAAAATTAAGCTACGAAATAAAAAAAAGCCGAAAAGCGAGGAATTTGAGGCTGACAATTTATCCAGATGGCAAAGTTATTGCCACTCTTCCTTGCGGTATAAATGAATCCCTGATTGATAAATTTATCTTGGAAAAATCAAAGTGGATTTTCGGGAAACTGGAAAAGATGAGATTCTCGAAGAATCCGAACGGCAGGCTGCTGGCCAAATTTGGAAAAAGGGAATACAATCGCTACAAGAAACAGTCCTTCTTTTTCATTAAGAATAGGCTGGAAGAGCTCAATAAATTTTATAATTTCAATTTTAAAAGAATAAGCATCCGCAATCAGCGGACGCGTTGGGGGAGCTGTTCCAGAAGGGGAAATCTCAATTTCAATTACAAGCTTATTTTTCTTCCAGAAAGACTTGCTGATTATGTAATTATCCATGAGCTTTGCCATATTAAAGAATTCAATCACTCTGCAAGTTTTTGGAATTTGGTTGCAGAAACAGTTCCAGATTATAAGGATGTTGTCAAAAAACTTAGAAAATTTTGAAGCAATATCAAATGCAAATTAAAAAATAAGGAAATAAAAAAATAAGGAGGAAGATATGGAGGAAAAAGGGAAAAAGATGACAGTCAGAGATCTGCTCAGGGAAAAAGGAATAACGTCCGAGGAAGCAGAGAGGCTTGGCCTCACGGAACTCATCAAGGAATGCGAAGAAAGGGAAAAAGTTATCGGTGAGATATCTGAAAAAACGAAGGAGGATATTGCAGTGTTATCTGGTCATCTCGAGGTCATTGGAAAGAAAATGCAGGAGGCTGTTGAAGCTATGGAGAGCATTGCCTTGGTTTCAATGCCGGAAAGCGAGTTTCATCGTGAATAGAAATTTGTTTTTAAAAATCCAGGATCGGAATCTCGATACTGGATTTTATCGTTGTTGACTGTTTTTTGGACAAAGTATAAAATATAAACAGACATATGGAAAATGTTTCAAATAAAAATCACTGTTTGATTACAAGAAGTTATTATTATTCTTGGTATTTTACCGATCTCAGAGGCCGGGTTTTTTAGGTACTTTTTTCCACACTAAGTTTTACCAGACCGGTCTCAAAAGAGGTCGGTTTTTAATTTTTTGAAAAAATATCGGAAAGGGAGGATTTATGAGCTTGAAATTGGTTTGCAGTTGTGGAAAGAGAATTGTGAATCCGCTTAAAGAAAAAAGAGTAAAGACGCTCCGGAAAGATGAAAAAGTTCTTTTGAAATGTCCCAACGGACATGATAATTATGTGACAAAAAATGGTAACGGGAAGTTGAAGATAGTTAACTGAAAACCGATGTAATAATTCCAAGGGGAGGACAATGTTCCTCCTCTTTTTCATCTTGACATTTTTTTGATTTAGGTGTATAATTAAAAATCGTATCTAATGAATTTTACGTGAAATAAAGCTTTAAATAAGAAGAAAATAATATCTCCGATTGCCTCAGACTTTCGGATTTTTTTATTTTAGATTGACTTTATTTTTCAATCAGGGCTATCATATACTACTAGCCAAGCAGCTGGAGCTTGAGGTTCTTTGAAAATATTATTCCCAAAAGAGAGGTGAGTTATATGTTCACTGGTCGCTATACAGATATTGATAAGATGAGAGAAAAAGTAGAGGGAGACGTGAAACTTGTAAGTGAACGGGCCAGAGTCGTGTTTTACATTGACGATGAAGGAAATGTTATCAACCTTCATAAAAATGAAAACTGGTCAATCAATGTAATCGCAATAATAGGACCAGGAGAAGACAATCGCGGAAATTTATTTGAAAAAACGATTCTCTTCGAACTGGGAATCGGTCCTACTCGACCTTACCACGATACGAGGATCAGCGGGGAGTGGCTACACAAAAGAAGAAAATGGTTTTTTTTATCCAAAAGACAGTATCTTGCCATCAGGCTTTTGATTTTGTCCTTGATGAAAGAGATTTCCATGGAGAAACTGACGAAGCGGAAGAATCTGACCTGGACTATAAGAAATCAGACCATATTCATGAGTAGGAGCAGAAAAAGATCTTCCATAAGAAATGGAAAAAACGATTCCCTGACCGGTGTCAGGTTCTCTGTTTCCAAGGAAGATGATTATTTTCTGAGTGAGATATATAATCTCGAGCTTCTTCATAATCCTGTGATTTCTAGCAAGCTGGATGGCATGGCAAGGTTTGTTGATTTGTCTCTTCAAGGAAGAAAAAATGGAAAATACTCCGCATGGAATTACTCTCCGAAGGAAATGGAAAAAATGGCTAAGTCAGAAAGCAGCGGAGTGAAAGCGGTAGCTGATTCAATCAAGATAAACAATTTACTCGCGCATCACTACTGGCATATTATTTCCCTGAATAAGATCAAGAAAGAGGAATTGTTTCTCCAGATAGTCGGTTATGTTTTGGATATTGGTAATAAAGAATTGAAGAGCAAAATAAACTTGGCTGGAAAAACCTTGAGACTTCTTTTGACGGAAAATAACTTCGGTCTCATGGTAAGGACGATTCCTGAAAGAAAGAAGAAAAGAGATGTTGTCGTTTTTGAAGTAGCCATTCCGGAACTCGTGGAAGAAAGGAGGAGAAATGGACAAGGAAATTGTATTTAGCAAGGAAAAGGCAATTGAAGTGATTTTTGAAAATCTCTTTCCGGCATATTTCAGCCATAGCCGATTGTTCAAGTATGTGCATGCGGGAAACGGAGATGCGATCCAGAACAACTATATTCCTGAAGGAGTGGAAAGGGGATCGCTCGAACATCAGATCTTCTTGTATTTTACCAACCTTATGACTTATCGTAATAGTTCTGAGGTTGGTTTTCGCCAATGCGTAACGCTGTATGAAAAATACCCTTTTCTTTTTTCAGAGGCAATTTTTGAAATAAACAATGAGGATGTTGCTGAAAAACTCAGAGAATCCGGAAATGTGCATCCCAATGAAAATGCAAAACGTTGGAAAGGAAGTGGCATGGCATTATTTGGCCATTACGACGGAAATCCCGTGGCTATTTTCGAAAATATCCGGAGCATAGATGAATTGATGAAGAAAAAAAGAAGAAAAGGAAAAAATATTTTTCCTGGACTCGGTCCAAAGCTGGCGTCCCTCCTGGCTCTGTTTTTTGAAGAGCTGAACCTGATTCCCCATATTGAAGGAGCTTTTCCAGTCGATGTTCATATTCAGGCCCAGTGTATTGGAACAAAGGTGGCGATTTTTTCTGAAGATATCAACTCAACCGATCTGGCAGAAGTTCTGAGAAGGGGAATTTCAGATATCTGCTATGAAAGAAATATTTCTCCTTTGGACCTTTCTCATGCGATGTGGTTTTTGGGTAACAAGTTGTGCATAGCTTGCAGGAGAAAGAAAGGAACTTCGGAACTTCTTTGCCCTATTTTCAAATATTGCAGTGGCCGTCCGTCAACAAGAAAATATCGGCTGAAAGGAAAATGGGGAAATAGCAGGGAAAGGAGGATGCTTCCATTATTTAAAGAATCCTAGGGGTTCGCTATTTAAAACGATAGCGGACCCCCTTTTTATTTAAAATTTTTTTGTAAAGTTTCCTAGTATTTGATATAATTTCTTTATATGAATATTATCGAAAAAATAAAAGAATCTGGGCTGACTGGTCGGGGAGGAGCTGCTTTCCCAACTTTTCTGAAGTGGGAAGCAGTTAAGAATGCCTATGGAGAAAAAAAATATGTTATCTGCAATGGTTCCGAAGGCGAACCGGGGGTGATGAAAGATGGTTTCATTCTGGAAAATTATCCAGAGGAACTGGTGAATGGAATCAAGGTTGCGCTGGAAACTTTTTCAAACAGCGAGGCTTATATTTATCTTCGGAAGGATTATTATGATAAGCATAAACAGAAACTCGTTGAACTTACCAAAAATTTTGCTATAACTTTGATGAAAGAGCCAGGCGGCTATCTTTGCGGAGAAGAAACAACTCTTATTGAATCAATTGAAGGGAAGCGTTTTGAACCAAGGATCCGTCCTCCTTTTCCAACAGAATCAGGACTGCATGGATGTCCGACACTGATAAATAACTTGGAAACTTTCTATTGGATTTCCAAGATATCCAAGGACGAATATCATGGCAATAAGTTTTATTCCATCAGCGGAGATGTGAAAAAACAGGGAGTTTTTGAATTTCCAGAAGACTGGTCAATTGAGCAGATACTCAAGGAAACTGGCAATTTACCAGAAAGTTTGTTCTTTGTTCAAGTAGGAGGAGGAGCAAGCGGAATAATCAAAACTCACGAAGAACTGCATGGAAAAATAGGCGGATCGGGATCGATAGTAGTATACGATAAAGAAAAAAATGACCCCAAAGAACTTATGAAAAAATGGATTAATTTTTATTATAATGAAAATTGTGGAAAATGTGTTCCCTGCAGGGAAGGAGTCTATCGGATCAAGGAAATTCTTGATAAAGATTTGAAAGATGAAAAAAATTTGGAAACGCTTAAGGATATAATATTCAATTTGAAAGAGTCGAGTTTTTGTCCTTTAGGAAAAAGCGTCTCGGCTCCATTTGAAAGCTTGTTGGAAAAAATAAAATTTTAGAAGACACTTTTCGCTTTTTATTTCGCATAACATTATGGAAAAAATTACGGTCACAATCAATGGTAAAAAATATTCTGCAACAGCTGGTCAGACCATTCTTGAACTGGCTCAAGAAAATGGGATAAAAATTTCCAATCTTTGTTACCACCCCGATGTTGAAACTAGGTCTCTTTGCCGGATGTGCATGGTGGAGATAAGGGGAGACAAAAACCTTCAAACCGCTTGTTCCACAAAAGTAGTGGAGGGAATGGAAATCATAACAGAATCCGAAAAAATAAAAAAATTGAGAAAAATAAATCTGGAACTCATTTTTTCCCAGCATCAGGAAGAATGCGATGATTGCGTTTGGCTTCACAATTGCAAGCTTCTGGAATATGCCAAAGATTTTGGAATAGAAAACGGAAGATTTGTTGATCGCAAAAGTGATCGCAAGGTAATTCAAAGTGGCCCTATCGTTTTTGATTGGACCAAATGCATCGATTGTCGGAATTGTGTGGATGTTTGTCCGACTGGATTTTTGGAAGTAAAAAACAGGGGGGCGGATATAACAGTTGAAACTTATTCTGATGAAAATCGCCAGTGTATCAATTGCGGGCAATGCATCGTCCACTGTCCGGTGGGAGCGATTGAAAGTGCCGGTGAATTTGAAAATA
>JAKLHP010000015.1 GCA_022710085.1 Patescibacteria group bacterium
ACTTTCGGAATAATGATCTTGTCAATTAGATTGTATGTCTTGTTTCTGGCTTCCTTGGCACTTTTTCCTATTCCTGAAATATGCATAATAAACCCTGATTTACTGGTAATATAAAACTTTCCTTTCCATTTTGAAATTTCTTCAAAATGGATATGTTTCATTTCCTCTTTGCTTAGTTCCTCTTTAAAGAAAATATCAATTCCTTCGGGATAATATTTCCGCGACTTAAAACTATAAGGAAACGGGGGGGTTGCCAGTAAGACGACAATTCCATAACCTTTCTTGTATTTCAAATCATATTTATTTCCGTCTGCAACCGCTTTCAGAAATTCTCCCCAGGGAGAAAGATGGATTTCTTCTTGAAGATGAGTAGCTGGCCATCCAAATCGAGCCGTAACCTCCAACGGATAGGCCTTGTTTTTGCTTACGATACAATTAATTTCAGCATCTCCTCTGAAATCAATTTTTTGAAGATAAGGTTTCAGCTTTGCTAATGTTTCTTGAAAAAGTTTATTCTTATTATTATTGTCATACCACATTAAGGTTCCCATCTCCCATGTTTTCGGACCCAAATCTCCATCGCACAAATTTTTGTGTTCAATATTGATCTCAATGGGACCAACCCAGTCTTTGCCGTTAAAATATCTTCCCACTCCGATTTCAATGCCTTCAATTTTCTTCTGAAGCTCGATAAGAGAACAGCTTTTTTTGTTGTTTCGATTATAATTACGAAGTACCTCGATGACATCTTCACCGTTTTCCATCTGCCCGACATAATTGAAACTTTTTCCAACGTGGCCGTTCTGCTTCAATACCCAGGGACCTTTATGCTCCCGGATAAATTTAATAGCCTCTTTAACTCCGGAAAAGGTGCTGGAATGAACTGTCTCAATTCCGCAAAAAGACATCACTTTTTGTCCACAATGGCGGAAATCTTCAATTTTATCTCCTCCAAGACTTCCTCCAACCACTGAATATCCTTCTTTCCTAAGCTCATCCTGAATTTTTCCATATCCGGTATCATCAAAAATAATGAGTCCTTCTTTTCCGACCCATTCCAATTCTTTTTTCCAATCATCTGTTTTTTCCACCATTCCTTCCAGGTTTTGCTTTTGATTGGCACTTTCAATAAACAACCTTACATTATTGCCTTCTTTTTTAAGACGATATGCCAAATCCCCACCTGCAAGATCTCTGGAAACAAATAAAATATTCATAATTATATCGATAACAGCTTAATGATATATTAAAAATCCTCTAATATCAATTTGAGGAGCGTAATTTTAGTTTCAAAATTACGCTCCTTTTTAGAAAACACTCTTTACGAGCGCCCAGATACTTTCGTATCCGAGCGTGAACAGCCCGACCCAGATGGCCATCTGCAAAGCAGAGGCTCCGACAAAGGTTGCAATCTTCTTGGATCTGCTATCCAGACTCTTTCTTACGAAGATGATGAACGAGTCAGGCCCGTTCCAAAAAATTATCTTCGTAGAAATTGCCAGGGCCAGAATAATTCCTGCTATCCTGGACTTTTGGTACAAAACTTCAACCGCACCCCTTGCTCCTTCCATCAGAGTGAAATCCAATTCAGTCTTGTCGTTAGCCAAAACGAATATCCAGGATATGATGAGATTTGCTCCCCATACCATGAGAAATATTGCCAGATATGAATACCCGTAATACCTCATGGTGCCAACAAACCCTGCTGTTGCGATCGAGATACCCCAATCGCTCAATTCATACAGGGTTTTGCCAACGCCCTTTTTTACCACATTCTGAGCGCCTTCTTCAACGCTCTTTCCCTTCATGCTCAGGAATGCCCTGACCATTTCGAGAAAAAGGTTTCCCAGTGCCGCAGAAACTGCGGCAAGTTTTGAAACCAGTCCGCATGTCATCATACGACACCTCCATTTTTTGCGTTTTTTTAGGTACTTTTGGCCATTCAAGACCAATGGTAAATTATACACCCAAAATTAAGTTTTGTCAAATCAAAAAACCAATTTTTACCTTCAATAAAGCAAAAAAATGCCTTCCGGCATTTAAAATAACACCTTAACCAATATCAAAAAGGTCCTTACATTCCCAAAAAGGTCAGCATTAGAGCTAAATATGCGATGGTGCAGAGAATTATAATTCCGGGACTTCCAGCAAAAACAAACAGTCCGACAAAAAGAAGAGACCAGAGAAAAATGGTAAACCAATTGAGAAAAACGTTTTCAAACTCGAATAAATCTTTTTTAATAATTGCAAAAGCGATCAGGGAAACAAAAAAAAGGTTTCCGATGATAAAATGCGGAGAAATTTCTACGAAAGAATCCATCTCATAGCTTATTTTTCCTATTTCTTCATAAACAATGCACCAAATCGCAAAGAGCCAAACGGCTGAAATCAAAACTTTAATTTGGCATTTTGTGACCAAAATCATTATTCTTTTATGATAGCTTTTCAATAAAACTCGGGTTGCCAAATAGGCATAAACCAAATTAAGAACATAAGATATATAAATATTAGCTCCAGGAACATAATTGCAACTTATCGGATCGTAATCGGAAATAACAAAATGGAAATTGGAAAATAAAGTTATTATTCCGGATATTACAAAAGGAGCGGCCAGGAGTATTTTTTTCTTCAAATCAATCGGAGTGTAGGTAAAATAGTGGCAAAAATAAAGATAAAAAAGGAAAATGAAATTGGAAAGATATGATATCCGGGCTGAAAACATATTAATTTTCATATCAAGAACTATCCATTGGACAAAATCATTTGCAATCCAAGCTAAAATAATCAGAATAAAATAAAAAGCATTCTGGTTGGTAGGATGCTTTGGGTTCTTGAAGAGTATGATAAAAGCAGTGATCAGACTTAGGAGAAAAATCGTTATGTAAGAATAATAAATAAAAATGGGTGTCTCGAACTGGCACATATTATTTATTCAATGATCAGTTTTCCTCTACTTTAAGCGTCTTTTCGGGAAAAATTATCCAAAAAATTGGATTTTTGATAAAACATCATTGCTTTGGTCCAACAAAACATCTTACAATTAAACCTCTTTGCTGTCAAGACCTGGCCCTTAATCTGAAAATAAGAAAAATCCAAGCATTAGCTTGGATTTAAAACATTAAAAAATAATGGATTTTCTATTCTTCCACAGGTTCGGATGCCTCGATTTCTTCTTCGCTTTCTTCTGTTTGGACGCATTCCTCGTTTCTTTCTTCGCATTCTGCTTCTTCATTTAAACACTCTTCATCGCCCTCTTCACATCCCTCTTCTGGAGGATTATCAACAGTGTATTGCTCCGGATCATTGCATTCGACTCCATCTTCATTTCCTTCTTCACAAAAAGCATATCCGCAATCCTCTTCTCCGTTCGGGCAAATCAATGCGTCACATTCCTCATCATTCGGATTGCAAGAAGGAATGTTATACGCTTTTCTTTTAATAATCTTGTAATACCAATTATCTTCTTCCGGATCCCCGGTACATTCTTCAGTGGCCGGATCACAGACATAGATAAAACATTTTTCCGAATACGGATCACAATCAGTCTCAGCTGAAATAATATAATCTTTTTCTATTACTACTCTGCAATAGGTAAAAACGATTGATCCTAAAATCAAAAATCCGAATATGATGAAAAATATTCTGTCAGACAATTTACTTTTTTCCGTTTTTTCCATGAAATCATTTTCCATGTTTTTATTATACTATTTTTTGAAAAATCAAACAACAAAAAAGAGAGTCTCTCCAAAGAAACTCTCTTTTGAGAATATATTTTTCAAGAATGGTTGCTATTTGGTCAAATCTTCTCTTATTTTCTTGAGAATAAGAGCTGCTTCTTCTCTTCCTCCCAAGCCGAAGGATAATCCGAAAGCCAAAGCCAACGCAGCAATAAGTCCGATAAAAATCGTGTTAACCAGAGAAACTGCAATTCCAAGCTGGATAAGAGCTGCCAGAAGTCCGAAGATAATAATCGCCCACTTGGCAATGATTGCCAAAAAAGAAGCACTCATCACTCCGGCTACTTTGGTACTTGATCTTACCGCATGAAAAACAAAATTTCCCAACAAAAAAGCTACTGACAAAATAATCGTAGCAATCACTATATTAGGAATATAAAGTATCACGCTGTTCAAAAATTCAGAAACTTGAGAAAGCTTGAGAATATCGGTCGCCGCCATCAGAAAAACCAAAATCAAAAACCATTTTACCAATTCTCCGAAAAACTTGGAAACTTTTATCTGAATTCCCGCATCTTTGAATCTTTCTCCCACTTTTATTTTTTCCAAAAGCTGGTCAACTTGAAGCAACGATATGACCTTTTCCACTACTTTGCCCAAAGCTATCGCTACAATCAACCCTAAGAAAAAAACCAAAAGAGCGCCCAAAAGCGATGGAAGAAAATTAACAAACCTGTCCCAAAGCCCTAAAAGAGATATCGTAATCGCTTCCCCCCATGTTTGTACTGATCCCATAATACACCTCCTTTCAGTTTGCCCCGCCGAATAAATTCTGTTTCCGGAAAAATCCAGCAGAGTGACCTTTTTAATTTTTCTATCGTATTTCTTCTATTAATTTATTTTTAAAAGCCTTGACTATCTCCCTCAATTCCTCCTCTTTCGGATCCCCGTCAGCAGAAAGTTCCTGGATTTTTTTCTCGATAAGATCTTCTTTGAAGCGTTCGGGATTAAAATCTTCTCCTTCTTTTTCATTTTCTTCTTTAAGCATCAAATCAATTCTTCCAAAAACTTTTTCAAGATATTCGATAAGCTTCTGATAATCCTCATGACTGGAATATTTTCTGAGAATTTCCTCCTTGACCTGTTCAATATTCTCAAGGTTCAATTCTTCTTCAAACCTCTTGTACAGCAAAGATAAAATATGCGTAGGGATATGGAGCTGAGCTGACAAGGAACTCATTTCGATTTCAATATATTCCTCTTCAAATTCTTTCTTGTTTCCTGAAAAACCGGCAATCATTTTCTCAAAATTTGCCAGATAATCAATAAAAGCATTGAGTAAATCCATTCCCTTGAATTCTTTTTTCAATTCGGTTGCAACACTGTCGATCGCTTCTTTTTTTCTTTCTATTTCCGAATATTCGCGTTCAAATACGTTTGTCATATTGAATTTCTAAGATTAATTCTGTGTCCCCTGGGAATCTGAAGGCGTACTCTCGCCTTCCTGATCCTGTTCAATGGACTCTCCCTGATTTTCACCTTCCTGAGAATTATCGAGATTTGCACTTCCTGGAGTGTTTTCTATTCCCAACTCGATATTGCTAATCATTTTTTTCAACTGATCTCTGGCCTTGTCGGATCCGGAAGGAAGAAGATCGAGAACTTTTTCATATTCTTCCTTTGCCTCATCTCTCCTTTCTGTTTTTTCATAAAGAAGTCCGAGATTAAAATGGGTGTTTATTTCCCTGTCATTGACCCCCAGAATTTGCTTAAACAAGCTTTCGGCAAGCTTATCATCATTTTCACCCCCTCTGGCCTGGAAAAGCCTGGCCAGATTAAAAACGTAATTGATATTATTCCTTTGGATGCTTGCTGCCTTGGTCATGCTAGTTATAGCTTCATCCAGCTGTCCGAGATATTCTTGAGCCAAAGCAAGATTATAGTAAGCAGTATCGGAAGTTTTCCTCACTTCAAGAGCTTTTTGAAAGAGCTCTCGGGATTCTTCAATTGTTTTCTTTTTATCCTCCGCATCTTCCTTGGCAGCTACCTTCTTTGTTTTAATTTGCCCCAATCGGACATAGAAATTAGGATTATTCGGTTCCAATTCCAACGCTCTTTGGTATTCTTTTTCGGCCAGGTTCAAGCTTTCTGGAAGATATATCCCGGAATTTTCATAAATCTGAGCTAAGGCCTCACTTGCCGTAACATCATTTGGCATCAGATTTTTTCCCTTCTTTCCAGCTTCAATGGCCAAATCAAGATAAGACTTTATTTTATTAGGATCGCGCTCTTTCTCTCCTTTAACTATTTCATTGCTGGTAAGAATCACATATTCCTGCCCTAATCTCGTGAAATATCTTCCCTCTTTGCCATTCATAGCTATCGCTTTCTTGATATTTATTACTGATCCGTCTTCGCTAATATTGTTTGCTTTAACCGCTTTGCCCATAAAGATATCAGCGACAAAAATCTTTCCGAAAAACACAAACAGAAAGGCTACTGATGCAAAAATAAGAAGAGAAATGAAAGCCAGAGTCAGAGCAAATTTTGGAGACGCTTTGAGAGAAAAATTGATGAATTTTTCCTTGGTATTTCCCTCCATAAGTAATGTTCCGGTTGTCATCGCCCCCATCACCGCAAGTATGAGTAGGATCGGGGCTTCAGCCTGAGCAACCATCACATTGACAATCAGCACAATTGTGGCTGACATCATTCCCAAAGAATAAATTTTGTTTTTTTCCTTTTCCCGATAAAGAAGAAAAATATTGGTTCCCAAAAATGTGAGGACTATCATCAAGAGCAGCACTGTCCCGATCGAACCCAGGGTTGAAATTGACTCCGCCAGAATTCCTCCTCCTTCAAAAAAACGGAGGTTCATATTATCAAAATTAGCCGGCAAGAATTTCGAAAATGCATATCCGTAATTTCCTGGTCCGTAACCCAAGAAAAAATTATTTTCAAGGCTTTTTTTGGCAATTTCAACGGAAGTTTCATACGGAATGCTGACATTGAACGGAAGATTTGCTTTTGAAAAATTGATTGATCCGACCATAAGAAAACCCAGGATCAGAATAAATATAACCATCGGAAAAATAGTCCAAGATCCTTTTGGCCTTACTATTTTAGCCAGTACAAAAATCAGAAAGAATGCGCTTCCTGCCACAAGTCCAACCAAAGGAAAAAACCTGGTCATCGGAAGATAGTTATAAAGCACCACTACCATGGAAAGAGAAATAATTATCCCAATGATATAAACAACGGAATAGATTATTTTTTTTCTTAGGGATAGATTTTCTTCGCTTTGAATTTTCAAAATTTTCATCATAATGAAAATGACCATAAAACAAGCAAAAACTCCTGAGCCCTGGAGAGAACCGATGGTGCTCATTGGAAAAAAATCCCAGATTGATTGAAAAAAGAAAATCTTCAAGTTAAAAATTTTAATAAGTTGCCAGGAAATTGCGATTATTCCGGACGATATGACTGCCCGGGTTGTCCATTTCAGCAATTTTTCACTGAAGTTACTGACGATAAGATAGTAAATGATTGTTATCGCAGTTATACTCACAAACCCCCTTGAAGGGTCGCCAAAAAAACCGACAAAACTGTGCCATTTGTCAATTGAAAAGATCGTGGCAATCAAATAAAAAATCCAGAAAATAACAATTGGAACATCCAGAGGGGTTCTTTTTATTCTCATCTCTCCTACGTATCCGCTTTTTGATCCCCAAGCTACTAATGCTAGCAATATCCAAAAATAAAAATAGATCTGTTTTTCAAAAGCTATTCCCTGAAAACTCAATCCGGTAAAAAATAAAGGAAGCCCGAAAAAAATTGCGAGAATGCTTATATTTATCAAAAAATCAAAAAACTTCGCTATCCTACTGTTATTTTTGTCCTTGTTTATATTTTCGTCATTTCCCCTTCTCATTCCGGGATAAAAACCCCGAGGAAAGCCGGGAGAAAAGTTTCCTCCCTGCCTATCTCTTAAATTAACATTCACTCTGTGATTCAAATCCATATTTTTTCTTTTGAAAGTTTTATATATCCTTAATCTAATTATAGTAAATAAGGGGAAAAGGTCAATCATTGCTTTTAACAAAAATTAGGAACAGATTCTCATTATCTTGGTTAAATTTAGGCGTTTTTTTGTTTTGGAGATATAATGGGGATACAAAAAAGTAAAAATAAAAAATGAACCAGAAGGTTAGCACAAAATTGGGAATTATCATAATCGTCATTATGGCTGTGACAATCGGGATGCTTGCGTGGAAAATTGAGGAAAATCAGCCAGAACCAGAACAGCAAACACAAAATAATAATAAATCCAAGCAGAATTATGAAAACACTACTCTTTACAAAAATGCCATTTATGGTTACGAGATAGAAATCCCATATGACTTTGAGATAAAGACGGGCTCAATAGAAAATCCTGATTCAGCAATTAATATTATTTCAAAACAGGATAATACACCTTTATTTTCTATTTACGCAGAAACTTCAAAATTTAAGAATATCGATACTTGGTTAGCTGATTATCAAAAAAAGCTGTCCCGAATGACTTCATATGAAGGTGTTAAAATCAATCCTCCTGCTATCATATCAAAAGAAAAAATATACATTAACGAGATTGAAGCAATAAAAATATATCTTAATAATATGCCTTACTCTAATTATTTGACTGCTATTATTAAAGATAATTTTTTGTATACGATTTCATACAACGGTCTTCTTTTGGAAAATGAAAGAGGTTTATTGAAAGAGAATTCAAATAATCAAGAAGATATTCGTACTGAATTTCAGTCAAAACATCAGGTAGAACTAAATAAGATTATTGAGTCTTTTAAATTTATAGACAATAAGAATTGAATTATTTTATATAAATTTTTCAATGACTATAGTCTAATAGTCTAAGATTCAACCTTAGCAGAAGGCCACCCAAAACTCGACTTCTTAATGATTGGATATTCAAGATAAAACTAAAGACCATATTTATATTTATTGGCGTTGTGTTCCTCTATCGTCCTAGAAAAGACAGTTTTGCCGGTTTTGGGATCGCTCAAAAAATAATTATAATCGGTATGCTTCGGATAAATAGCCGCTTTTATGGCGGAAATTCCCGGGTTGCAAATTGGTCCGGGAGGAAGACCGGGATTAAGATAGGTATTGTAAGGAGATTCGATTCTGGTATCTTCAAAAGAATACTGTTTTTTGTTTACCCCTAAAATATATGAAATTGTAGCGCAGCTCTGAAGCGGCTGACCATTCTTGATTCTATCCCAAAAGAGACCGCTCACTATCTCCCTGTCCTCATCAATTTTAACTTCTTTTTCAATTACGCTAGCCATGGTGATTATTTCCTCAAGGGTCTTGCCTTGCTTCTTAATTTCTTCCCTGAATTCCATCGTCAGTTGGTTGTCGAAGTTGGAAAGCATTTTTCCCATCACCTCTTCCGTGCTAAGTTTTTGAGAAAAGAAATAGGTGTCCGGAAAAATATATCCCTCCAGAGATGTCCCTTTGGAAAGCATGCTGAAAAAAGAATATTTGTTAGTCAGCTCAGAAGAAGGATTCTTGGCAATATTAAGAAATTCATCGCCGGAAAACCCGTTAGCAGAAAGTCTTTCAGCCATTTTCTTATTATCCCATCCTTCAGGAAAAGTTATTTTCACAAATTTATTCTGCTCTTGAGTAATCATTACGACTATTTCGGGAATATTCATCTTGCTGCGAAGCTCATAATCCCCAGGGAGGATTTTCCCTTCCAGATTATTTTCTTTGAGATAATACAAGAAATAATATTTTCCTGAAATGAATCCTTTTGATGCGAGTCTTTCGGCAATAACTGAAGCTCTTTCTCCCTTTTCAATCTTAAACATTCCTACGCATTCGCATGATCCCTTTGAATTGTAAGTCTGATGGCGAAAATAAAAAAAAGATCCGGCGAAAATTGCAAGAATTGCGATAAGGACAAATATTATTTTTTTAACTAAAGAAGCCAATATTTTGCTTTTAAACTTTTAATTATCAATTATTTTTTCGATTCGTGGACCAGGGGAACAAATGAAAATCCAGGATATTCTTCTTTGTAAAATTCATCTTCACTCTTTTTTTCCAAATACCAAATATCATTATTAACAGGTATTACCATTTTTCCGCCTATCTTCAGCTGATCCTTGAGGGCTTGGGGAATTTCTTCCGTCGCAGCGGAAACAATGATTCTGTCATAAGGAGAACCTTCAGGAAAACCAAAATTTCCGTCAGCTATATGGAATTCAGCAATTTTTTCACTTACAAGTTTATACTTTTCAGCGTTTTCTTTTCCCCATTTGGAAAGCTCGGGAATCCTCTCAAGAGCGGTAACTTTTCCATTTTTTCCAACTATGTAGGAAAGGAGCGTCGTTGTCCATCCCGAACCGCTTCCAACATCCAAAACATTGTGCCCTCTTTGAGGATCGAGAAGCTCGAACATAAAAGCTACCGTCAGAGGCTGGGAAATTGTCTGTCCAAAACCAATAGGAAGGGGGATATCGGCTTCCGCTTCTTTTTCAAATTCCGGGCGAACAAATTCAATTCTGCTGATTTCTGAAAAAGCGTCGATGATTAAATCCGTTTTTAAGTAACCTTTATTTATCAATTTATTAACAAGAAGGCGCATAAGAAAATCTATCCTCCTGGCTCATAACTGAAAATTAAGATTAAGTTATGAGTTTCGAATTATGAAAAAATTACATCCCTACTACCTGAATAATGATTTCCCTGTTTCTCGCCCCGTCAAACTCAGCAGCAAAAATAGATTGCCTTTCGGTAATCATCATCTTGCCTTTTTCCAGCGGGATAGTTTCGCTGCCTCCAATCAGAACACTTTGGCAATGAGCCTGGCCGTTGCTTCTTCCATCCGCCCTGTTTCCCCTTCGAAGCTCAAAGAGGTCATGGGAATACTGATAGTCTCCCGGGACTAAGCGATGGAAGACCTTCAGAAAATCTTGAAGGAGCATCGGTTCATGGTGATTAACCATTATCCCCATCGTTGTGTGAGGAGCATAAATAATTACCTGCCCCTCCCGTATCCCAGAATTTTCAACAACTTCCTGTACCTTATCCGTAATGTCAATGAATTCGATTTGTATCGCCGAATTAATTTCTATTTTTCGTCTATATATTTTCACTCTATTGAATATTTTTTTAATATTACAAAATAATACTAAGAAAATATTATTAAATTTTTTATTTTATTTTAGTTTAATAATACACCTAAAATTTTTATTTGTTAAATCGAATTCAAGCCATCGAACTGTTATTTCTTTAATTTTATTTTCTGATAAACACTGCTGGCTGCAACCGCTCCTTCAGCTGTTGCTGTAACCAGCTGCCTAATCTTATTTGACCCCGTTGTCACATCTCCGGCAGCAAATATTCCGGGAACGTTTGTGCTTTGATCCTCATTTATGATTATATATCCTTCCTTATCCGTTTCCACTCCAATTTGTCTGGCAATTTCTACTCCGGGAACCGATCCGATTTCAACGAAAACTCCGGCGACCGGCGTTGCCTTGCATCCTTCCTCCGAATTGTAAACTATTTCAGAAACTTTATTCTCCCCTTTTATTTCCACTATTCCTCCAGATGGGATCATTTCAATTTTATTATTCTGTTTGATTATATCCACTAGCGCCGGTTCCATTATCAATTTATCCTTTAAATAAAAAATATGGACCTTTTCAGCAAATTCTCCGAGATGAATAGCGGCTTTGGCTGCTGAATCTCCTCCTCCGATTACTGCCACATCTTTCCCGCGAAAAAACATTGCATCACAGATCGCACAATAAGAAACGCCTTTTCCGACAAAATCATCTTCTCCGGGAATATTCAGTTTTCTGGGTTTCATTCCTAATGACAAAATAATATTCTTGGCTTCATATCTTGTTCCCATCACTGTTTCCACTTCAAAGAAATCCTCTTTTCGGCCTATCTCTTTAACTTCGTCATTAATTATTTCTGCTCCCAATTTTTTTGCCTGATCAGAAAATTTTTGGACAAGTTCCGGTCCAGTTATTGATTCGAAGCCCGGCCAATTTTCAATTCTTGAAGTTTTTATTATCTGCCCGCCAAATTCCTTCCCAATAACAAGATGCTTTATTTTATAGCGGGAAGCATAGATTGAAGCACCAAAACCAGCCGGCCCCGCACCGATTATAATAAGATCATACATGTGGCAATTTACAATTTTCAATTTACAATTTTCAAAAATTCAGACATTAAGTCGTTCAAAAAATTCATTGTAAATTGATCATTGATCATTGAAAATTTAAACTCTATCTCGGCTTTGCATCCGACTGGCTGCCTATTGTAAATACATTTTGAAACATATTTTTTATTCTGTCGTAATTGTCTCCGCGAGGAAGAAGGATGTATCCTGCTCCATTGGTGTTTTCTGGTGCATAGAGAAGGCCTTCTTCTGTATTTTCCAGAACCCTCTGGATAGTTTCAGTATTTTGCATGCCTTGATAAATGGAAAATAGCTTTTTCATCTCCCAAGCCTGAAGATCGGTCCGTACATTATCTCCCAAGGCATTGAGGATGCCGTTTACTTTTTCAAAATCACTCAATGTTCCGATACTCACAGCCTTGTCTTTTATCTTTTGGATGACAAGCTGCTGGCGCTTGGCTCTTTCAAAATCGCTGGATTGATATCTGGCTCTGGCATAACAGAGAGCTTTTTCTCCATTCAACTTATTCACACCGGCTGGCAATACAAAATCTCCTCCGCATTCCGGACTGCTGTTGGTACAAAGAGGGTATTGTGCCACAATTTTTCCTTTTTCATTCTTTTTGTATTCATACTCTCCTGTCGGAGTCGTAAAAACTCCTCCTTTGTCTCCGTCGCAAACATGTTCCTGGCTAAACTGTTCCAGTTCGTTGAAGGGTTTATCCAGCGTCACTTCAATTCCTCCAATAGCATCAACTAGTTCGGTAAAGCCCTTGAAATTTATGGAAATTCCGTAATGGACAGGTACTCCGGTAATTTCTTCAATCACCCGCTGCATATCTTCAATTCCTCCCTCTTTCCCGCGTTCCATGCCATGGGCATAAACAGCATTAATTTTTTCATAATTTTCGGTTCCAGGCATTTTCACATAAAAATCCCGAGGAATTGAAATCATGGCCACTTTATTTTCTCCCGGTTTGATGCTGACCAGCATTATAGTGTCGGCCAAAAGCCCGCCTCCCGGAACATTTTCCCCTCTCATCCCAAGAAGTAAAACATTAATCCTTCCGTCTTTTTCCCCTTCAATGGTATCGCCTACACCCGGAACAGCGTGGACTAGGCTGGAAAATAATCCGCCTTTGATGGAAATTTTATTCAGAGTGTATCCTGCCCTAAAAGCCACTACTCCTCCAATAACAAGAAGCGCAGCCAAGACTATCAACGTTATCTTGAGCCATTTTCTCTTCTTGGGCTTTTTGATATCACCGCTCTTCATGTAAAAATTATTTTGATTTGACGAGTCATTCATCATTTTCTTCGATTAATTTTTAAAAATTTGGAATTAAATTAATTCCCGATAAATCTCCAGCATCTTCTCTGAAGATTTTTTCCAAGAAAAAAATTTCACTCTTTGAAAACCGAGATTTATTAAATTATCCCTTAAATTTTGATTAACAAGAGAATTATATAATTTTTCCGACAAATCATCAAGGCTTTCCGGATCGAAAAATACTGCGGCGTTTTGGATTATTTCATTATGAAC
>JAKLHP010000016.1 GCA_022710085.1 Patescibacteria group bacterium
GCAGTTGCTTCAGCTAGTGGAAATGCTGCCACATCTCCGGATGGAATAACCTGGACGCAAAGAAATACATATTTTTCTTATGGTGGCAGTGCTGTATATTTTGGTAATGGGAAATTTATTATCACCACAACCCAAACTAATAAAGTTGCCTTATCTTCAGACGGATCAAGTTGGAGTACGATAACTTTACCAACTGAGGTTGAAGGATTAGGTTCTGTGGCTTATGGAGACGGAACATTTGTTGGTGTTTTTTCTACTTCAGCGACATCTCCAAACGGCATAACTTGGACTGCAGGGGGTTATACCGGATATAGTTATTCCGTAGCTTATGGCAATAACATATTCGTTGCTGCTTTATCTATGCAAAATTATGTTGCCACATCCAGCGGAGGTTATACTACCTCTCAACCCTATTACGTAACTACCTCCGATTCTTCTCAGGTCAGTGCTTCAACCTGGAGTCATCTTAACAGTGCATCCGTCACCCAAACTAACCCGGCTAATACTGATATCAAATACCTCGTATCTTTCGACGATCGATCCACCTGGAAATACTGGGATGGAGATTCTTGGGAAACATCTTCCCTTGCCAATCTCCAAACCAACGGAATGACCAACACTGCTATTGAAGGACTCTCCCAGGCTAACTGGGAAGCAACCGGAGGCTTTATTTCTGGTTCCACCAGTTACATCGACATTGCTGCCGATCTTTCCACTACGGATTCTACCGCCACTCCGGAACTGGATAATATTCAATTTAATTATTCTTTAGATTCCTATCCTACTTCTACTCAAACCTTAACTTCCTCTGTTTATAACACTACTTTTTCACAGTCCAGTCCCTCTAAAATCCAATGGTCTGAAACTCTTCCATCCAATACTGATGTCAAGTTCCAAATCCGAACTTCCGCTGACGGAACCAATTGGGGTTCCTGGTGCGGACCGGATAATGAAGAAGCCGGAACTTGCAGCTCTGCTACTTATTTTACTGATCCGGAAGGCAATGAAATTATTGATGATACCCAGAAAGACAATGCCAATGACCAATATTTTCAGCTTAAAGCATTTCTTTCTTCCACTGACGGAGTCAATACTCCTACTCTTTCTGATTTCACTGTAACCTACACCGATGCCGCTCTTCCAACTATCTCTGGATTTGAAGACGGAGGACTGTATTTTGATAGCATTACTCCGATTACCACTAACGGAGATGCTACTATCAATGGAAATCCTTTCACTTCCGGAACCATAGTCACCGAAGAAGGAACCTACGCAATCGTTGTCGATAACGGAGCCGGTACTCAAATTTCCAAAAGTTTCACTATCCTTAAGAACAAAACTGTCGTTGATCCTGATTCCGCCAAGATGAACGAAGACTACACTTTGGGAATCATCGATACCGGAGGAGATGCTGCCAATACCGCCGACGAAGCTACTATCAAAGTAAATTATACCCTCGTTTCCAATAGCGCTTCTCTTTACATCCCTCGAAATACCGTCATCACTCCTTCCGAAGGAGGAACTATTGATATTACCAAGCTTACCACCTTAGACATCTCACAATCTATCAATAATGAAAATTCCAACAGTAAAGGAGCGGTAAAGATAGGAATACCAAGTCAAAATCTGACTTTCTCCCAGCCCATTACGGTTATTATGGACGTCCAACCCAGTTATAACGGAAAAATCCTTACCGTCTATTCAAAACCCGATGACGGAGGAAGCTGGACTTACGAAACTACCTGTTTGGTCTCTGATAGCAAATGTACTTTTACCACCACTCACGCCACCGAATACACCGGAAACTACGAAATCAGTAACAGTCCTACTCCGACTGATGTTAATATGAGCATTGACGCTATCATTGCTTTGACTTGCACTGACAGCGTCACTATGGGCACTATTACCGGTACTGGAGAGTCCAATCTGGCTACCAACGATGCTACTTGTACTGTCAGTACCAATAACTCAAGCGGTTATTCTTTAACCTGGGAAGCCTCTTCCGCTAATATAGTTAATCCATCAGGAGATATTATTTCTCCTTATACACCTACTGCTTCCAACATTCCTGAAACCTGGAGCGTTGCTTCCACCGAATCCGAATGGGGAGCTAAGCTTAAATCAACCAGTACCACTTATAATTCATCCACTTGGGGAAATCTGGATACCTACACCGGAGGAAGCTGGCTTAATGTTTCGACATCTCCTTTCCAGATAATTACCCGAAATACAGAAACTACTCAACTGGGGGACGATGAAATAATTACCTTCGGAGCTGAGATCGGAGCTGATAAGTTTCAGGCTACTGGCATTTACAATGTTGAAGTAATAATGACAGCGACAACGCTGTAAAATGATTGACTTTTGGCTGAAAATGCGCTATAATGGATATATAGTAAAATATCTCTTGTTAAAAAAGTCATCTAAAGTTAGGTTAGACAAGGAAAGGGTGTTTCGCGGGTGAAGCACTTTTTTTATTTCCCTTAAATAAGCCAAATTCATTTTTATGAAATTTAAAAGAGAAAAAAAGAATAAATTCATATTAAACCTTGCGGGAATGGCCTTTCTGCTGTTTATTTTTTCCAATGCGGCTTTGGCTAGTGAAATAAATAAGGAAAATATCATCCAATTGGTTAATCAATCCAGAAATGATAGCGGAATCGAGTCTTTAGTTGAAAACGAAAATCTTGTTAGGGCAGCTAAAGAAAAAGCCGAGGATATGATAAAAAATAACTATTTTTCCCATAATTCACCAACCGGAATCACACCTTGGTACTGGTTTGATAAGAACGGATATGATTACAAATATGCAGGAGAAAATTTAGCTTTGGGATTTTCTTTGGCGGAAGATGAACATCAGGCTTGGATGGAAAGTCCCAGTCACAGGAAAAATATCCTCAATCCTAATTATAAAGAAATTGGAGTAGCAGTAGAAAAAGGGGAAATAGACAAAAAATTTGTCACTATTGCGGTTCAGATGTTCGGATCCAGAATCAAAAGCAGTGTTAATGGAGAGAAAGTTGAAAACAACATCTCTGATGAAAAATCAGACGAACTGTTAGAAAAAAACAAAAAAGATGATCAGGGAATAATTTTGAAAACAGAAGAAGGGAATTTCAATAATCAATCCGGTAACTTTACCGGCAACAATCAATCAGGCTCAAAGTTCAGTTTTTACGATATAAAAAACTATCTGGACAATGAATCTATGAAAAACTACATCAAGATTGCATCAGTGGCAAGTATCTTGTTGTATCTCGTGTTTAATCTGATTTCAATTTTTATTATTATTTTCAGTAATTTGGTTTGTTGCATGAAAATGGACAAAGATGTTTCCAAGGCGGTACACGGACTGATAGTTTTGTTTCTTGTCGGATCAATTGTTTTGTAAAAATGGATTTTAAATAGAACAAAAACAAAAATAAAAAAGAAAAAGAAAAAACAAAATTAAAGGCAAGATTCCTTGTCTTTTCTCCCCCGAGGAGAAAACAACAGCAAAAAATCCCGTTTCAAAACGGGATTTTTGCTTGGCTGAATTGGCTTGAAAAAATGTCTCCAGTAGAATATACTATAGAGGTGCTAAATTGAAGTAATTAAGCTTGATATTATGGAATATTTTAAGATTATCGGTGGAAAAAAGCTAAAAGGAGAAATAGAAGTTCGGGGTTCCAAAAATGCCACAACTCCTATCCTGGCAGCGACACTATTAACTAAGAAAAAATGTATTATTTCTAATGTCCCCCTTATCGAGGATGTTTTTCGTATGATTGAAATACTGGAAAGTCTGGGAGCAAAAATTTCCTGGAAAGGAAAAAGGACAATTGAAATTAAAGCAGAAAAAATCGATGCTTCAAAACTAGACCTTACAGCAGTTAAACGATTAAGGTCATCGATATTGCTACTCGGAGCTCTTTCCGGAAGGACTGATAAATTTAAAATTCCTTATCCTGGAGGATGTGTCATTGGTGCCAGGCCTTTGGGTACTCATTTTGATGCTCTCCGCAAAATGGGAGTTTCTGCAACAGAGAAAGAAATAAAGATTAATGGAAAATCTGGCGGATGTTATTTTGTAAATGCTTCCAAAAGAAAAAACGCCTGCGTGGTTCTTCGGGAACTTTCCGTTACTGGAACGGAAAATGCGATGATCCTGGCCGCGAGTATTCCTGGCAAAACTATAATAAAAATTGCAGCCTCTGAGCCGCATGTTGAAGATTTGGGAAGAGTACTGATCAAAATGGGTGCAAAAATAAAAGGATTAGGAACCCACACGTTAGAGATTTGGGGGAAAGAAAATTTGGAAGGAATGAAGCATAAAATAATTCCTGATGCCAATGAAGCAGCTACTTTTCTTATCATGGGAGTAGCCACAAGGAGTCCGATTATTGTAAAGAATGCGTTAGAAGAGCATCTGGATTTAGTTCTGGAGAAGCTTAAGGAATTTGGAGCAAATTTTAAAATTGGAAAAAATTATATCCAGGTCATCCCTTCGAAAAATATTAAAGCAGTTTCAAAAGTTGATACGAGACCGTATCCTGGAATTCCAACCGATGTGCAGGCTCCATTCGGGGTATTGGCGACGCAAGCAAACGGGAAGACTCTTATCCACGATTCTCTCTATGAAGGAAGGTTCAATTACGTTTCGGAAATTAGGAAAATGGGAGCTAGGGCCAAGGCTTTGGATGTCCACCGGGCTCTTATTGAAGGGCCGACAAAGCTAAGAGGCAAGACTATTGTTAGTTTTGATCTGAGAGCGGGAGCTTCTCTCATCATTGCCGCACTTGTTGCCGAAGGGAAAACTATTATAAAAGAAATATACCAGGTAGATCGGGGATATGAAAGGATTGAAGAAAGATTACAAAAGCTAGGAGCAGAGATTAAAAGAATTGTTAAATAGAATTTTGAATAAGAATATTGAACTTTGAATATAGGATTTATTTTTATAAATTCCAAATTATAAGTTTTAAATTAACTGACTATGTTTATTCGTAAAATTGGAATAGATTTAGGTACGGCAAATACATTGGTTTTTGTTCCCGGCAAAGGGGTTGTTGTTAATGAACCTTCGGTTGTTGCTGTTTCTATAGTTGAAAATAAAATATTGGCAGTCGGCGACCAGGCCAAAGAAATGTTAGGAAGAACTCCTGATAATATTGCAGCCAGCCGTCCTCTCAAAGACGGAGTAATTGCTGATTATCGAATTACCGAGGCCATGCTTAAATATTTTATCAATAGAGTGAGCGGTAAACTTAGATTTTTCCGCCCAGAAGTCATGATTTCGATACCTGCCGGAGTTACTTCCACAGAGAGGAGGGCTGTTATTAATGCGGCAATCAAAGCCGGCGCCAAATCGGCTTATGTGGTTAAGGAACCGCTTTTAGCCGCGATTGGAGCGGGAATAGCAGTCCATAACGCCCAGGGCAATATTATAATTGACATTGGTGGAGGAACTTCGGAAATCGCAGTTATTTCTCTTGGTGGCATTGTGGCTGCTCATAGCGCCAGAGTAGGAGGAAATAAGCTTGACCAAGCTATTTCTGATTATATAAAAAGAAAATTCGGACTAGTTATCGGAGAAAGAACCGCAGAAGAAATTAAGATTACCATTGGCTCAGCTATTGCTCAAGTCAAGGAAGAATATATGGAAATCAGAGGCAGGGATCTTATGGGAGGACTTCCGAAGGTTGTCAAAGTTTCTTCCAATGAGATAACAGAAGCGATGCAGGATGAACTGCGGGAAATTATAAATGCCATTAAAAAAGTTTTCCAGGAAACTCCTCCAGAACTTGCTGCCGATGTGATTGATAAAGGAATGGTTCTTTCCGGGGGAGGAGCATTGCTTCGGAATCTTGACCAGCTTATAACTAAAACAATCGGAGTTCCTTGCTATGTCGCTGACGATCCGCTCTTTTGTGTAGTTAAAGGAATCGGAATTGCTCTTGATAATCTGGAGGTTTATAAAAGAACGATAATGATAACGAAGTAAGAGTGAAATTTTATGCTGATTGGCATTGATGCTTCGCGGGCCTATATTATAAACCGCACTGGCATCGAAGAATATTCTTATCAAGTAATAAAAAATCTTGCCTATTGCCAGGCAGGCCTGATGAACGAACCAAAAGAGCATCAGGTTGTTTTGTATATTCGCAAAAACCAGAAAATAGATTTTCCTCTTCCGAAAAATTGGAAAGCAAAAACCATAAAGTGGCCTTATTTATGGACACAAATCGGATTATCTCTGGAGTTATTGTTCTATCCTGTCGACGCGTTGTTTGTTCCGGCGCATACTATACCCTTCGTTCATCCAAAAAATTCCATAGTGACAATCCATGGACTGGAATATGAATTTTGTCCTAAAGCTTATTCTTTCTGGGGAAGAATTTATATGAGGTTTGTAATTAAAAATTCCTGTCGGTGGGCAAAGAAAATCATCGCAGTTTCCGAAAACACAAAAAAAGATCTAGTTGATTTTTATAAGGTTTCGGAGGGGAAAATTAAAGTGATATATAATGGCGTGGATGATAAATTGCAGTCAGTTCATTTTTACGGATCGAGGAAAAATGGCGAACAAAATTTGAAACCCTATTTGCTGTTTGTGGGAAGATTAGAAGAAAGAAAAAATATTTTGGGAATTGTCGAGGCATTCGAGATTTTGAAAGAAAAATTTAAGATTCCGCATAGGTTAGTTTTAGCGGGAAAGCCAGGCGTTGGATTTTCTGAAATAGAAGATAAAATACGAGACACAAAGCACAAAGACGATATTATTTTAAAAGGATTTGTTTCTGATGAGGGAAAATATGTGTTGTTGAGAAATGCGGATATTTTTTTGTTTCCTAGTTTCTATGAAGGATTTGGATTGCCGATTTTGGAAGCGCAAAGCTTGGGAACGCCGGTTGTGACGTCAAACATATCCTCAATGCCGGAAGTGGCTGATTTCTCAGCAATTTTAGTAGATCCTCGAAAACCGGAAGAAATCGTCGAAGCGACTTATCGTTTAATTTCGGACGAAAATTTTAAAAATGATATAATAAATAAAGGACTGGAGAATGTAAAAAGGTTCAGTTGGGAAAAATGTTCTCAAGAGATTGGAAAGTTGATAGTTGAATAAAAAAAATGGGCAAGCCGCAGCTTGCCCTGAAAGAGTTTGGATTAGCTTATTACCAATGACAGGATTTTTTCCAGAGTTTCCTGGGTTATCTCCTTTTGTTGGATAATGGAAATTGTTCCAGCTGCTTCGAGAGATAAGAATCCTTCTTTTGGTTTGGTGGTTGTGTCTGACAGATTGCAGCCAAAGATCTTCTCTATTGCTACAAGATCTTTCATAGCAGCGCCTTCAAAAGTGATCCCTTTTATTCTTAATCCTCTAAGATTCGCCATTCCACTCCTCCTTTAGTAGAAAAATACTCCGTATATGATGACCCACAAAGGCCATGTGACTGCGATAAAAGAACTTATAACCCCCTGTTCATTTCATTTTTTCACCTCTCTGATTGGGAATTTAACACAATAACAAATTCAATATGAAAAGTCAAGATTTAAAAGTAGCTATTGTACACGACTTTCTGGTCCAATATGGCGGAGCGGAAAGGGTTTTGGAAGTGCTTTCCGAGATGTTTCCGGAGGCGCCGATTTATACTTTACTGTATGACAAGGAAAAAATGGGCGATAGGTTTGTAAAGCGGGAAATCAGAACTTCTTATCTTCAAAAATTTCCAAAGTTTTTGAGAAAAAGATACCGCTGGCTCTTGCCCTTTTTTATGATAGCGCCGGAGACTTTCGATCTTCGTGACTTTGATCTGGTGGTTTCTTCAACCGGTGCTTGGTCAAAGGGAATTGTTACCCGTCTTAATACCATCCATATTGCTTATCTTCATTCGCCGATGAGATTTGTTTGGGATTATAATGAAAAATATCTCAGAGAAGAGAAAAAAAGGTGCTTTTTCTCAAGAATTTTACTAAACTATGTCCGGATGTGGGATCGCTTGGCCTCGGAAAGACCGGATTATTTGATAGCTAATTCAAAATATACGCAGGAACGCATCGAAAAATATTACAGAAGAGACAGCATCGTTATATATCCGCCTGCTTACACCGAAGCTTCAGCGAGCAAGCCAGTTGTTGAAAATAAATATTTTCTTATTGTTTCAAGACTATCTCCGTACAAAAAAGTGGATTTGGCAGTTCGAGCTTTTAATAAATTAGGGCTCCCGCTGATAATTGTTGGAGAGGGGAAACAAAAAAAATATCTTCAAAAGATTGCCAAGAAAAACATCAAGATTTTGGGATGGACAAGCGATGAAGATTTGAAAAATTACTATGCCAATGCCAGAGCCTTTATTTTTCCGGCAGATGATGATTTTGGAATGACTATGGTCGAAGCGATGAGTTTCGGGATTCCAATTATCGCTTACAGAAAGGGTGGAGCCAGGGAAATTGTGGAAGAAGGAATAACCGGAGAATTTTTTGAAGCGCAGACAACAGAAGTCCTGGCAGATGGAGTAGGGAGATTTATCGGTAATGAAAAAAAATTCGAAAAGGATTTAATCAAAGAGAGAGCTAGAAAATTTTCGAAAGAGAGATTTATTAAAGAGTTTAATGATTTTTTAAGTAAGATTGAAAAATAAAAAGTATGCTTTTTATCGGAAACAAAAAAACCGTTGATTTATTGAAGAAATCAATGAAAAATAATAAAATTTCTCAGGCCTATCTTTTTTCTGGTCCAGAAAATGTTGGCAAACTGTCCCTGGCTAAAATTTTTTCCAGGAGCTTGATTTTGGGAAAACCGCTTGACTTCAAGACAGAAGAAAGAAATAATCCACTGGATCTGATTATTCTGGGTCCCGAAATTGAAGAAAAAAAAGGAATAATCAAGGAAAAAGAAATAAAAATAGAGAACATCAGAAATGCGCAAAAAGATCTCTCTCTTTTTCCATATGAAGGAAAATATAAGATACTTATCATTGATAATGCCCATAAGCTTACACTTTCTTCTCAAAATGCCCTTCTTAAAACGTTGGAAGAACCCAATGAAACCTCGATTTTAATACTTATAACGCATGAAGAATCGAAAATTATTCCAACCGTTAAATCCAGGTGCCAAAAAATAAATTTTTCCCTGGTAAGTTCTGAAGAGATTAAAAATAATCTCCAGGTCAGCGAGGAGTTAATTTTGTTTTCGATGGGAAAGCCGGGATTGATTTACAAGATGATAAAAGACCCCAAAGATCTGGAAATAAAAAAAGATGACCTAGAAATCATTGATAGATTTTCCAAGATTGGAATTAATGAAAAGTTAAAAATAGCCGAAAACATGGCCCAGGATTTGAATTGGGGCATAAAAAGGCTGGAATTTTGGATCTGGGCAATAAGGATTAACATTTTGAAAAATTCAAATTTAAGCAAGTTTTTCAATTTTAGAACAATAGAAAAAATAGAAAAAACGCTGGTTGTTTTGAAAAATACCAATGTCAATCCAAGACTGACCATTGAGAAATTATTTTTGGAGATATAATAAATAAAAAAAGCGTAAAATACTTCAATAGGATGATATGGAAAAGAAAAAAGGGCAGGCCGGATTTGCTTTCCAGAAGCCCTAAAAAAAGAAAAAGTTTTTTTGAAAAAAGGGAAGAAGCTCCGGAAGACCCGATTGTTGCCAGAGCTATTTTTCGCGTTCTTATTTTGTTTTTTGTGACAGCAGTGATTTACGTTTTATTCTTCTCTCCGTTTTTGGGAATAAAAAATATTTATCTTCAAGGAACTTCTGAAATTAAATATGAGGAAGTTTATCAAGAAGCTGACCGGATCTTGTCTGAAAAGTATTTCAGATTTATTCCCAAGGATAATCTGATCTTGGTTCCGGAAGAAGAAATAAAGAGCAGGCTTCTTAATAATTTCAAAAAAATAAGTTCAGTGGAAATAAAAAAATATTTTCCAGATAGAATTGAAATAAAAATTGTCGAGAGAAAAACACTTTTCATCTGGTGCTCTTCCGGATATTGCCATATTATAGACGAAAAGGGATATGCTTATATGGGGGCAGATTTTGAGTCTGAACAGTTGAAGCAAAATCACCTTATTAATCTGGTTGACGATAGTTCCAAATCGGTAGCAACGGGAGACAAAGTTTTGAAAGAAGAATATATAAATTTTGTTGTTAATTTAAGGGATGAACTGAGGAAGGAAACAGGCTTGGAGATAACAGATGAATTTCACACACAATCCAGAATGGCTGAAGAAGTAAAAGTGGCGACTTCGGAAGGATGGCAATTGATTTTCTCCAGTGTGATCCCGATCGATAACAGCCTCCAATCTCTTAAAACTTTTTTGGAAAAACAGGTAAACGAAGATAACAGAAATAAACTTGAGTATGTCGACCTCCGGGCAGAAAACAAGGTGTATTACAAATTTAAAGATGAAGAGCAGAACGTAAACGAGGAAGAACAAAAAGATGAAGAGGAAGCGATAGCAGAAGATAAGCCAAAAAAAGAAAAGAAAAAAGATTAGCTGAAATAAAATTAAGTATTTTTTAGATTATAATTTAATTTGTAATTTTGTACTGATTTATGAAAATCGGAATAGTCGGTCTTCCTAATGTCGGGAAGTCAACGTTATTTAAAGCATTGACCAGAAATCAGGTAGATATTAATAACTATCCCTTTTGCACCATTGAACCGAATGTGGGAATCGTAAAAGTTCCTGATTCTCGCTTGGAAAAGTTATCCGAAATGTCAAAAAGCAAAAAAGTGGTTCCGGCGATTGTGGAGTTTGTCGATATTGCCGGATTGGTGAAAGGCGCCAGTGTCGGAGAGGGGTTGGGAAACAAATTTTTGTCGCACATCCGCGAAGTAGATGCCATTGTCCAGGTTGTAAGAGTTTTTGAAAATTCCAATATTACCCATGTTTATAACCGCATTAATCCCGTAGAAGATATTGAGATTATAAGCACAGAACTGATAATAGCCGACTTGGAAACAATCAAAAGGAGAATGGAAAAGCTGGAAAAAGAAGCGCGTGGAAATAATAAAGAATCCATTGCCAAATTGGAAGTAGCGGGGAAAATAAAGAAAACTCTCGAAGAAGGAAGACTGGCCAATCAAACCAAGCTGGATCTCAAAAATGAATATACGGAGATTGCCGTGAAAGAGCTTTCGTTGCTGACGATGAAGCCATTTTTGTTCGTGTATAATGTTTCAGACGTGAATAGCAAGCTTTCTGAAGAGCTGGAAAACAAGCCGCACGTAAAACTGGATATCAAAATCGAGGAGGAATTGAATGAAATGTCCAAAGAAGAAATTGAAGAAATGGAGCTTAAAAGCAATATTAATAAACTTATCCTGGAATCATACAAACTTCTGGGATTGATAACTTTTCTGACTACTGGTGAAGATGAAAGCCGGGCTTGGATGATCAAGAAAGGCTCGACTGCACCGGAAGCCGGAGCGGCCATTCACAATGACTTTAAAGATCGGTTCATCCGGGCGGATGTGATTTTTTGGGATAAGCTATTGGAAGCTAGTTCCTGGTCGAAAGCCAGAGAATTAGGCTGGCTTCGGACGGAAGGAAAAGAGTATATTGTAAAAGATGGGGATGTTATTGAATTTAAAATTTAATATGGTTACTTGAAGAATATGAACAATATTCTTCAAGATCTTAAACTTATCCACAACTCTATCCTTCCTTACAAATCCAATTTTTGTGATATAATAAGCTCAAGGAAAAAGGATTTCAAAAAGGATCTTAACGAAAAATAGAAAAACCAAAACCGATGGAATACCAAAACAACAGCTATAACCAATTTCCCGCTTATAGGAAAACAGCTTTTCAGTTTGTTTTCTTTTTGTTAATTTCTTTGGGATGTTTTGTTTTTTCAACAGGAATATCAAAAGCAGATGGAAATGATTCATATACCAAACTGCTTTTACATGGAGACGGAACTGGAAATAGTTTTACTGATTCTTCATCAAGCAATAAAACTATAAATGCCTATGGCAATTCAACCCAATCTTCAACCCAGAACAAGTTTGGAGGAAAGAGTATGTATTTTGATGGGAGCGGGGATTATTTAAGTAGCTCAGCTTCTTCCGACTTTGATTTTTCTACTAGCCAAGATTTTACAATTGATTTTTGGGTAAGATTCAATTCTGTTCCCGGCAGCTATGCTGGATTGGTAATGGCATATAACATATCTCCTGGAAGCCAAGGGGGAGGATGGATAATCGGAGTAAATTCATCTGGTAATTTTGCAGCATATAATGGGACAAGCTGGAAAATGAGTACTTTTAATCCAGCGACCAACATCTGGTATCATATTGCCTGGGTTAGAAAAAATGGTGAAATTAACAATCTTTATGTTGATGGAACAAGTGTTTTAAATTGGAACAGCTCAAATTCCATAGGAAACAGTCAAGCTTTAAATATTGGCTCAGGGTGGGGTTCCTATTATAATTTACCTGGTTACATTGACGAACTCCGCATCTCCAAAGGCATCGCTCGCTGGACTTCCAATTTTACCCCTCCTACCTCCGCCTATGACGGTGTCACAGCCCCCACCATCTCCGGCGTAACCGACGGTCAAACTTACTTCACTAGTGTTTCTCCCACCACCGAAAACGGTACCGCCACCCTCAACGGTAACCCTTACACTTCCGGCACTCCCATCACAGAAAACGGAACTTACACTTTAACCGTAGATAACGGACAAGGAACCACCACCTCTGCCACCTTCACTCTCTTAATATCCAAAACCATTAACAATCCCACCCCGACTGTAATCAACGATGATATAGATGACGGTATCATCTCCGTCTCCGGAACCAACACCCAAGCCTCAAGTGCTACCATC
>JAKLHP010000017.1 GCA_022710085.1 Patescibacteria group bacterium
AGAAAAAAGACCTGGAGGAAAAGTTATTGTCAACAGAAAAACTAGAAGCCATCTCAAGTCATAGGTTGGAGTAGGAAATTTTGTAAGAATCAACAATTCAAACTTTTTATAAAAGAGCGAACCCAATCGCTCTTTTATTTTATCATAAATTATTACAGGGGTCTTGCTTGATATAAATTAAGGAGCGGGTTTAATCGCTCCTCTTTCGTATAAAGAAATTTTCTCGATTTTTTATTTTTTAATTCCTGCTTTGATAAATTCCAAAAACAAAGGATGCGCTTTAATCGGAGATGATTTGAATTCAGGATGGAATTGCACGCCAAGAAAGAATGGGTGGACTTTTCTCGGAAGCTCGGCGATTTCCATAAGTTTTCGGTTCGGTGATTTTCCGGAAAATACCAGTCCTGATTCTTCCAGCTTTTCGATATATTCAGGATTTACTTCCCATCGGTGTCTGTGGCGCTCGGAAATTTTGGTTTTTTCATAAGCGTCAAAAGCAACGGTTCCTCTTTTGACGGTAGCCGGGTAAGCTCCCAATCTCATCGTGGCTCCGTAATTTTTGTCTTCCAGGTTTTTCTTTTGTTCGGGCATAATATCAATTACTGGATTTTTTGTGTTTCGGTTAACTTCCGTGGTATTAGCGTCATTGAGTCCCAGAACATTTCTGGCAAATTCAACAACTAAAAGCTGCATCCCATAGCAAAGTCCGAGATACGGAATTTTGTTTTCTCTGCAATATCGGATTACTTTTATTTTTCCTTCAATTCCTCTGGAACCGAATCCTCCAGGAACCAGGATGCTGTTATAATTTTTCAAAGTCTCGATTTTGTGGGGTTCTTTTTCGAACATTTCACTATTGATCCAATCTATTTCCGGCTTAACTCCGAGTCTGTAGGAAGCGTGCTTGATGGCTTCGATAACGCTGATGTAAGAATCGCTGAGAATAAAATCTCCAGTTCCGAAATATTTTCCTACAATTCCGATTTTAATCTTTTCTTTGGAATTTTTCATTTTCTCAACAAAATCGTACCATTTTTTGAGATCCGTTTTTTGCCTTTTGAGTCCGAGTTTTTTGAGAATCAGTCGACTAAGATCGTCTCTTTCGAAATTAAGCAAAACTTCATATATACTGTCGATATCAGGGGCGGAAATAACATAACGTTCAGGAATATTGCAGAACATTCCCAGTTTTTCCTTTCTTTTTGCGTCGAGAAATGTTTCACTTCTGGCAATAATAAAATCTGGCTGAATTCCTGCTCCATTCAATGTCCTTACCGCATATTGAGTCGGCTTGGTTTTCATTTCCCCTACTTTGGAAGGAATCGGGAGATAACTTACCATGACAAAAATAACATCATCAGGATTTTTTATTTTCATCATCCTGGCTGCTTCAAGGAATAAAATATTTTGGTATTCTCCGATTGTTCCTCCAATCTCGATCAAAGTAATATCGGCATCTGTTTTTTTCGAAGCTTTTTCTATTCTGGAAATTACTTCCAAAGGAATATGAGGGACTACTTCCACGCATTTTCCGTTATATTCAAGATTTCTTTCGCGATGGATTACACTTTCATAAACTCTTCCGGTAGTCATATAATTTGCCCGGGATAGCGTTATGTCCATGAATCTTTCATAATTTCCCATATCCTGATCGGTTTCATCGCCGTCATCTAAAACAAAAACCTCGCCATGCTCAGTAGGATTCATTGTACCGGCATCCATGTTAATATAAGGGTCTATTTTCAACGCGGTAACATTAAAACCTCTGGCCTTAAGAATCGCTCCAATTGAAGATGTGGTAATCCCCTTTCCTACTCCGCTCATCACTCCGCCTACGATGAAAATATATTTCCTTTTTTTCTTCATACTATTTTTATCCCTATTGTTTAATTGATTTATGACAAAAAGTCGCTCCCCCGCGACTTTGTAAGTTTTTTCTAGAAGCGAAAAAATACAGACACTAAGCTTTTTCAATTGCTACTGTTATTTTTGTTTTTATGTTCTTTCCGAAATCGATTACTATCTCTTTTTCGCCAGTTATTTTTAACGGTTCTTTGAGCATTATTGATTGCTCAGCTACATCAAAATTTTGTTTTTTCAGTTCTTCGCATATTTCCTTCCGTCCGATTGAACCGAAAAGCTTTTCTTTTTCTGCCTTGGCTTTTATGGTTATTTTTCTGCCTTGAATTTCATCGGCAATTTTTTTGAATTTTTTTTCCTCAATCTTTTCCTCGCTCTCGATTTCCTTACGTTTTTTCTTGAGATTATCGATTGCTTCCGGTGTGGCCAATGCAGCCAATTTTTTGGGAAAAAGAAAATTCATCGCATAGCCCTCGGCTACTTCTTTCAATTCATCTTTCTTTCCCAGGTTTTTTACGTTTTCAAGAAGGATAATTTTCATAATTCAAGTCCTTAGATATTATAAATAAAACAGCGCAATTAATCAAATTTTTCTCAAGGGCTCTTTTTCAGTTGCTAACGGTTTTTGCCAGCAACCTGATTTTTCTCATTATTTTTCGAATAATAGTAAAGAAACAGGGAAAAAGCTGACAATGATTTCATAATTTCAGTGTCCTCCATTTTTTGCTGCTGGTTATTTTTTGAAATTATTATCGCAGAAATCACCCCGTTTATTTCCTTAGGAGAGACTGTTATGAAATGATATTTTTTTTCAATAAATCCAAGTTTTTTCTTGTAAATATCTTCCACTATTTCTTCATTGCTTACTTTCAAAAGCAACCCCTTTTTACTTTTTGTTTCTTTTTGGGTCTTTTTGCTTTCCAATTCGATGAAGCGGATGACAAATTTTTTTGATTTTCCTAGAATGAAAACCGATTCCATAATATCGTCAATAATCTTTTTTTCTTTGCGGGAGTCGAAATTGGAAATATCCAGCAGGTTTGTGGAAATATTCTTTATTATTTCCAGTTTTCGATTGGTTTCCCCAATGTAGGAATAGCTATTGTTCAGATTTTTTGATATCATGTAAGCTTCTTTCCGAATGCTATTTTTCTCCTCAAGGTTTTTGTTTAATTGATTTTCTTTGAATCTGAAAATAAGGAATGCAACAAATCCCAAAAGGAATATGGAGAGCTCCTCTAGTTGTTCTTCTTTCAGGAAAAACAATGTCTTGTTTTCAGGTACGATGTCAGGAACAAGAATGGCAAATGTGAACATCGCTAAATAGATCCAATACATTTTTTATTTGTTATTGATTTCCTTCAGGTACTTTTCCAGTTTCTCTTTTATTTCAGGGTGTTTGAGGCCGAGATGAATGGTGGCTTTTACAAAATTAAACTTATCTCCGGTATCAAGCCATTCGCCGTCAAGGATTCTTCCGTAAATCGGACGGTTCTTTTCCAACATTATGTCAAAAGCATCAGCCAGGCGGATTTCTCCCGATTTTCCGTGAGACATCGTGCTTAGAGTTTCAAAAACTTCAGGGGTGATGATATATTTTCCGACAGCTACAAAATTCGAGGGAGCTTCTTCGGGTTTTGGCTTCTCCACCATTTTTTTAACCTCCATGTTCTTATCATCAACCGCGATTCCGTCGATGACTCCGAATTTTGAAACTTCTTCCCGGGGCACTTCGCTTAATCCGATGACGCTATCCCCGTATTTTTCATAAGTTTCGATGAGTTGTTTTGAAGCCGGAACCTCACTGTCATAAATACAGTCTCCGAACAATACCAATACCGGTTCGTTTCCGATTATATGATAAGCTTGAAGAATGGCATGACCGTCTCCCAAAGGCAAAGACTGACGGACATAGGAAAACTTGGCCATTCCGGGAAGTTTCTGGACTTCTTTCAAGAGCTCAGTTTTATTTTTTTCAACCAAGGTGCTTTCCAATTCATAAGAAATGTCAAAATGATCTTCGATGGCTCTTTTTCCGCGGCCGGTAACGAAAACAATTTCTTCTATTCCGGAAGCGACGGCTTCTTCAACGAGATATTGAACTACCGGCTTGTCGACGACTGGGAGCATTTCTTTCGGTTGGGCCTTGGTAGCAGGAAGAAATCTTGTTCCAAATCCGGCTACTGGCAAGATAGCTTTTCTAATTTTCATAATTTTTTTATGCTTGATTTAAAAATAATTAGCTTATAATGACTCTAATTTTTGAAGCTCTTCCTTGAATGTTTTGGAGGCTTCATCTTTTTGCTGCTGAGGAAGATCGTCGTAAATATTGATCCAATATTGCATTTCATCGGCATCTTCCCCAAGCTCTATTAATTTTTCGGCAATTTTTTGAAATTCTTCTTTTTCCATATTGTTTTTTCAGGTTATTTTTTATTTTTAGGCAACTTTTCTTTTTTCTAAATCTTCTTTGGCTTCTTCCGGAGCCATCTCCGGTTTTGATTTTCTTTTAAAAAAACTTAAAGCCTTTTCTTTCGCAAAATCTTTTATTGAAAATGGCTTTGCATCATCAGTAATTCCTGTTTTCTCAAGAAGACTTCCGATTCTCGGGTCTTTTTTCAATTCTTCCAATCGTTTTTGAGCAGGATTGTTTTTTGTCAGATATTCTTTTATTTTTGAATCGGCAAATTTTTCAGATTTTTCGACTAGTCCAGGATTTTTTTTCATAAAAGCAGCAGTTTTGTTGCATATGTTTGAGAATTTTTCTCCTTTTTTGCTTTTTGCAGCAAGTTTGGATAATCCCTCTATTCCTTTGACACTTCTTCCGGCAACAATCCCTTTTTCTGCTGCTTTTCCAATCCGAGCTCCTTTTCCAAGGACCATTGCGATTCTGGCAGCCTCTCCGGCCTCTCCGGCAATAGGAATAAAATCAAGAACCAGACAGCCTGTTCCGACCATAACGTTGAATATTCTTTCTTTCCCTGAAAGTTTTTCTCCAGTTATCTTATTTTTTCCTTTTATCCCGTCTGCTATCATCGACGCTTCTCCGACAACAGGAATAACTTTTACTCCGAGATCCATGACATTTTTAAGAGTGCTCGCTCTTTTTTCTCCGTATTCTTCCATTATCTCTTTTTTCTTTTCAGGATTTTCAAGTTTTTCTCTTATTTTTTTCAAATTTTTCTGGTCAATTCTGCTCTGCTCCGCTCTTTCTTCCTCAAGGGTTTTTCCGCCGTTATCTTTAGCTACCTCTTTCTTTTTTTCTGTTTCATCGTCAGGTCTTAATTCCTGTTCAGTTTCTTTTTCTTGTTTTTTTCTGTGTTCATCCAAATTAATCAAATCTTTTTCCGGATTGAACATATTTTTATAATTTAATTTATAATAATCTTTTTTTGGCAATGTTTTTCAATTCCTCATTGAATTCGGAAATCGCTTTATCGATAAGCGGGTCGAATTTTTTGTAAATCCCTTTTTCTTTCACGATATTTCCAGCCTCGAGAAGTGAATCAAAAGTTCCGGCATCCATCCATTCTCCCTCGATTTTCTTAACGGTCAATTCTCCCATTTCAAGATATTTTTTGTTGATATCGGTTACCTCGATTTCTCCTCGATCCGATGGGATTAGATTCTTGGCAATTTCCACGACCCGATTGTCATAACAATATAATCCGGTAAGCGCCCAATCGCTGACAAAATCTTTCGGTTTTTCCACTACCTCAATGGCTTTCTCGTTTTCATCAAACTTCACGACGCCAAACCTTTCCGGATCAGTTACCTTTTTGGCAAAAACCTGTCCTCCTGATTTGAAATTTTTGATAGCTTCACTGAGATCGTCTTCGAAAATATTGTCTCCCAAAATCATGGCTATGCTGTCTTGGTCAATGAAATTTTCTCCCATAATAAAAGCATCAGCCAATCCTCTAGGAAGCTTTTGAACTTCAAAAAATAAGCTGATCCCGTGATTTTTGAAGATAGAACCCAAAAGGTTCAGAAATTGTCCGCTGTGTTCCGGAGCGACAATGACCAGGATTTCTTTTACCCCGGCTTTGATCAAAGTATTAAGCGGATAGAAAATCATCTGCCGGTCATAAACAGGAAGTAGCTGCTTTGATGTTGTAGCTGTGAGAGGAAAAAGTCTGGTAGCTGTTCCTCCGGCTAATATTATTCCTTTCATAATTTTTTTAATTTATAAAATTATCCGTGTTTTATCTTTAAGCCTAAAAGGATGACATATAAAATTGTTTCGATGGAAAGGGTTATTATCATTGGAATTTCTTTGAGTAATATGCCATATGTTACCCAAAGCAGCATGCTAAACAGATAGATTAGTGTCCACAGTAGAGAAATGTCTTTGGTTGACCTGGTTTTCCAAGATTTTGTCACCTGGGGCAAAATAGCAATTGCAGTTGTTATCCCGGCTCCATATCCGATTATTTGGGTTAGCATTTAATTTTTATTTTTTAAATAATCTTTTAATGCTTCTTTCCAATCCCTGAGCGGATTTAATTTTGAATTGAGTAAAACTGAAAATTCCGGCCTTTTGGCTTTCCTTTTGAGGGCAGAAGAATCTATTGGAATCACTTTAGTTTTAATCTTCTTCTGCTTGTATAATTCTAACGCGGCTTCATACCAAGTGCAAGCGCCTGAGTTTACGACATGATAAATTCCGAATGTTTTTTTCGAATCGATAATTTCCTTGGTTTTTCTGGCAAGATCCGGAGCATAAGTGAAGCTGCTTGTTTCGCTGTCGATAACCTTTACACTTTTTTCTTTTTTTCCAAGTTCCAAAATTACGTCAAAAAAGCTTCTCTTGGCTCCCTCAGCCTTGGCTGGCTTTCCAAATATCTTTGAGGTTCGGATGATATAATATTTTTTGGTGTTTTTTTTGGCTTCTTCTTCACCCAGAAGTTTTGTTTTCCCGTATTTGTTTATCGGTTTGGGCTGGGAAGTTTCGAAATATCCGACCTTGGGCTGGAATCCCCGATGAAGCATGCAGCTTTGGCAAGAATGGGCGCATCCTTTCGGTTCTTCAATTTCCGGATCCTCCCCGCTGAAAACATAATCTGTGGAATAATGGACAAGCGTTGCCCCGATTTTTTTGGCGATTTTTGCTAGATATCCAGGAGCCAAGCCGTTTATTTTTTTGGCCAGTGTAAATTCCTTTTTGCCTTCTTCACATTTATCGACGGCGGTATAGGCGGCGGAATTGATGATTATTTCAGGACTGATAACTTTAATTTTTTTGTGGACTGCTGATTCATTGGTAATATCCAAATCCTCCTTGTCCCAGGCAATGACTTTGTAGCCCTTGTCGGACTTGAAAATTTTTACCAATTCCTGTCCCAACATTCCCTTGGCGCCGATTATTAAGATTTTTTTCATATAAATTTAGTTATTTATTATTTTTTCCAAATATTCTTTAACTCTTAATTGTTCTTCGAATGAGTTTTCCAGTTCAATGCTTATAATATCTGGCAAATATTTCAGGTATTTTTTAATATAATCAAACTCTTCCAATTTTTCAAATTTGTGAGAATCATAAGTTATCCATCCATTTGGCCACTGAGAAAGATTTTTTGTTATTGCTGAGATATGGCAGCATCCTATTGGGAATTTCTCCACTAGTTCTTGGAATTTTTCATATCCCGGCCATTTCATTTTGTGTCCGTTATCCCAGTGGGCATAATCAATGCAAAGACCATTACCTAGCGATACGATTTCTTCTTCCGTGGGGATAAAATTTGTGTTTTCAAGATAAATTATTTTTTTGTATTTGGAATACTCGTAATTTACGGGGAATTCCTTGGGAGAATGGATATTAAAAACCCCAGTATGGTATTTATTTATAAAATAATCCAATTCTTTGATTGGCATATCCTCTCCTCTTAAGTGAATATGTGGAATCGATTCCAGTTCGGTTCTTTCGAGCAATCCATATAATTCTTCCCGGTCTTCTGGCTTGAGGGTTGTTGGAAAAAGTGCAATTTCTTTTATATTAAACCTATTTATTTCCTGAATTTTTGCTCTCCAATCTGAACCCTGGGTGGTCGTCAGACCCAATAAAATTTTCTTTTTGGCCATAGTTTTAGCGGTTTGAATAATTCTGTTCATAATACTTCTGGTAATCTCCGCTCTTGATATTTTTCCACCAGCTTTCATTTGTCTTATACCAATCAATCGTCTTTCGGAGTCCCTCTTCGAAACTGACTTTCGGTTCCCATCCCAATTCATTTTTAATCTTGGAAAAATCAATGGCATATCGGCGATCGTGTCCGGGCCGGTCTTTGACATATTCAATCGAATCTTCGCTTTTTCCCATCAGCTCGATAATTTTCTTGGTGATTTCAATGTTCGGCTTCTCGCTATTTCCTCCAATGCAATAAGTTTCCCCTATTTTTCCTTTCTGGATAATAGAATCAATCGCTTCGCAATGATCTTCGACGTAAAGCCAATCGCGGACATTCATTCCATCGCCATAAACCGGAACCTTCCTCCCTTCCATTAAATTGGTGATAAAAAGAGGAATTAATTTTTCCGGAAACATATATGGACCGTAATTGTTGGAACAATTGGAAATGGTAATTGGAAGTTTATAAGTATTGAAATAAGCTCGGACCAAATGATCAGAAGATGCCTTGGAGGCGCTGTACGGGCTTCTGGGGCTGTAAGGAGTGCTTTCATTGAAAGGAGGATCATTCGGCTCCAGATGTCCAAAGACTTCATCAGTAGAGATGTGGTGAAATCGCTTGTTTCCATTATTTTTGGCAGTCTCCAGCAGATTGTAAGTTCCGAGTACATTGGTCCTGATAAAATTTTCCGCATCTAAAATGGAGCGGTCAACATGCGATTCAGCGGCAAAATTCACAATCACATCGACATCTTTGACCAAATTATTTACCAGAGCCTTATCGCAAATGTCCCCTTTTACGAATTTATATCTTGAATCATTTTCAATGTCTTTCAGATTTTCCAAATTGCCAGCGTAAGTCAAGGCATCCAGATTAATAATTTGATAGTCTGGATATTTTTTGAGAATGTAATGAATGAAATTTGAACCAATAAACCCAGCGCCGCCAGTTATGAGTAATTTCATATTTTTTTACTTAAGTTATTTAATCTCAAATGGTGAATTTATATCTTTTTCCCATCTAATTTCGTCCACTTCTTCTTTTTTCCCTTCGCCTTTATATAGTTTATCTGGCAGATTGATACAGTAGGCGTCTGTTACTGATACGCATTTGTAGCCGTGGACGACTCCTGGCGGAACAATAACCATAGTCGGGTTTTCTTCTCCGACTTCGATTTTGAGATATTCTTCTTTGGTTTCGCTGTTTTTTCGGTTGTCCCAAAGATGAAGTTCAAAATTTCCCGGTCCGACAAAGACAAAACAATCGGATTGAAATTTGTGCTCGTGCGGTCCGCGAATGACACCATTTCTAGTGGCACTCACATAGCTCATTGTCGGGTTAAAATCAAATTCATCACTTCGATAAATTTCTGCAAGCCAGCCCCGCTCGTCAGTGTGTTTTTCCAGTTTTTTTATAATAACTCCGTTCATCATTTTAGCTTATTTATTTACCTAATAATGATATTATAAATCAGGCCAAAAGGCAAAATTTTAGGGTAAAATAAAAAGGGCATTTCAGTTTCGAAATGCCTCTTTTCCTTATTGCTGAACAGCTACTCCTTCTGATCCTCAATAAAAAAGCTGAGTACTTTTTCGGAGTGTTTCCCCTGTTTCATATCGAGCGGCTTTTCCCATAGTATTTTTGTCGACTTTTTCCATTCCTTGCTTCCTTTTGTCTTTTTCCAGATTTTAAGACCAGCCAGGTCTATCGCTCTCTCCTTGGTGAAAGAAACAACAATGGCAGTGACCCTTCTGTCATTGAGGGCTACCCGAACGGCAAAAATATACATATTGCCAAATCTCATTTCAGAAAGCGGTTTATCTTCTTTTGGCGTCTTGGCAATTCTTCTCACAAAAAACCTCCTCAATACTTTATTTATTCAAAATTAAATCTGAATTCATTGTAAAATCGTAATTATTTTTCAATCCGTCTTTATCGATAATTTCAATTTTTATCGGCACGTCTTTGATTCCAGCTTGTTTTTGAATTTTGAGGTTATATGGCTTATCTTTAAAATCTTTGGGCAAAGTATAAGTAAATTCAACGGTCTTAGTTTGCCCGATGGGAACTTTTACCAGGCTTCCAAAATATGTTTTCCCCAACTCTTTGCCGAATTTCATCTCTCCGGTATTTTGAGACTGCGTCATCCAGGAACCCTCTGGAGTATAAACTCGAAGATAAGTCAGATAATCCCTGGTCATCCAGTCTTTTTGCTGGGCGGTGTGCTGATAAGTTATTTTCAGTTTTGCAGTTGGATTTTCTCCTGAAAGATCAACAAAATATTCAAATGAGCGTTTCACATAATAATCGCTCTTGAAAGCCCCCATATTGGCGTCGACAGTCATTAAATAATCCTGATTCCAATTCTCATCTACTTCCCCGCTCCAGTTTACCGCTTCTACTCTTTGTTGAATCTCGCTGTCCTTGAAAAAGAGTTGAATATCCTTTTTCTCCAAATCGCTGAGGATTATTTTCATCAGTTCTGCTTTTTGGGAAGTGTTGAGATCGGAGATTTTTCCGATAATTTCCTTAGACAGATCATTCATCACTGATTTTCTTTCTCCTTTTTCTATTCCTTGGTCATAATATCCTTTCTCGACCTGGTATTCCAGTGCAATAACGGCATTTTCATCAGCATAAGTTCCGGGATATCCTTCAATTTGAATTGGTCCTGTGGCTCTGAGGAATGAGGTCAGGACGTTGGCGGTAATTCCGATTATTCCATCGAAATTTTCTTCTCCCTTGCCAAGCTTATAAAAATATTCGGCTTTTTCTGCGTTAGTCGGGAAATTAGGAGAAAAATTCGAATCGCGAAGCTTCCAGGATTTAATGCGAAGCGTTTCCGCCATTGGATAGGGAGGAGTTTCTCCGTCCGGAATTCTTGCGTCAAAATTGGAAAGATCATGAATTTCTATTTGGGAAATATTTCCATTTTTCATCCTTACGATTCCAAATGATCCGATGTATCCCCCACCCGGACGAAGTTCCATATTATTTTGGAACAGAACTAAAAAAGTTTTTTCTTTGTCGTCATCAGACAATAGATAATCGGCAAGACCAGTCAAAGTCTTCCATTTTTCATCAACAGGAAGATTGTCCACAACCGATTCAAATCCTTTGTTTTTAATTTGCCAAAACAAAAACCATCCAGCCAGGAACATCGCCGATGCGGACCAAAATATTATCCAAAATTTTAATGAATGTTTTTTCATAAGCTTCTGGCTTCTATAATTCTCCCCTAAGCAATTGATTAAGGCGTTTTTTGAATTCTTCCCGGGTTGGTTCGCGGTAAAGTTCCGGTTCTTCTTTTTTGACTTCCTCGGGCGCATACACAAGAGGCTTCTCGGCGGGGGTTTCTTTGGCAGCTAAACCGCTATTTTTAATTATATTGTTTCTAAAATATTCTTCATCCACGAAGGGAAGATTTTCCGGAGCAGAGGCTCCTTTTTGGGGAATTTTGGCAACCGGGGATGGAAGGGGTTTTTCTTCTTGTTTTTTTTCAGGAATAATTTTCTTTTCAGGCAGAATTTTTTCTTCGGACAACTTCCCAGACTCTTTTATTAAGTTGTCCTTTTTTTTCCAAGTTGTCTCCTTGAATCTTTTTCTTAATCCGTCTTTTTTTCTTTGGAAGTAACCGAAGAACAAACAAAGGACAGAATTGACCAGGAAGGAAATCAAAAATCCGGTTGCAAGACTCAATAAAATTATTGAAGCCCAGTTATCGAAAGCAGAATAAACAATCGGGCTCTCGATTATCCGGATGTCAATGTCGCTCTTTATATCATAATAGAAACCGGCAATATTTAAAAGGTTTGCCGTTACGGCTTTCGAAAGCATTTTTGCTTCCGTGGAATCTTCTTTGATGACGTCGATAGTTATGATAGAACTCCCCTCTTCTCTCGTTATCTGAAGGTCATTGTTCCACATCGCTCTTCTTTGGTCGTCAGGAAGTCCCGAGAGGTCATCCTTGATATTTTCGTCCCTTACAAGTTTATTGTAAAAAGAAAGTTTGGTAGGCAGAACTTTTAAATTTTCGACTATGTGTTCTGAGTCCGATGCGGCTTTTTCGCTCTTTGGAATAAGTATGATAGAAATCTCAGAATGATACTCTTTGTTGTTATCCAAGAACGAAAGAAAAGCAACGATGGATATGATAAAAGCGATTACGAAAAAATAGAGAGAAAAAATTCTTTCCTTGGGCTGCTCTTTATTAAATTCGTCGTAGTTTCTAAACATATGATTTATTTTCCGCGCTTATTTTTCTTAAAATTATCTTTTTTGAGAATTTTTGGTTCAACTCATAAACTCTTAAAGTTTTTTTGGCTATGGAGTCCCAGCTGTATTCTTTCTGAATTCTTTCTTTCGACAACTTTCCCATCTTTTCAACTTCGGAATATTTATTGAGAAGATAAGCCAATTTGTTTTCCAGATCCTCTTCATTTCCAGCCTTGAAAGAAAATCCGCACTTTCCGATAATCTCCATATTCTCTGGTTCGTCACTTACCAACGGAGCTATTTTGTAACTCATTGCTTCAAGAAGCGAAATAGGAAACCCTTCAGATTCAGAAGGTTGGACAAAGAGATAGGAATGGGAAAATAATTGTTCCAAGGCCGCTCGTGTCTGATTATATGTAAAAATGATGCTTTTTCTGTGGCTGCTTATTTTTTGGAGTTCATCTATCTGCTTATTGGAATCATCCATATCAATTACCAATTTCATATTATTGGGTAGTTTGTTGGTATCT
>JAKLHP010000018.1 GCA_022710085.1 Patescibacteria group bacterium
CTCTCTTTTTTTATTTGATAAACATTCGATTTTCAGATAGACTTATGGTATATGCAAAGAAGAATATTTATCGGCATTAGTTTGCCGGAAGACATCAAAAAACGTCTGGTTCAGCGAGTGGAAAAATGGCAGGATTTGCCAATAAAGTGGCTAAAAAATGAGAATTTTCACGTTACCTTGGCTTTTTTGGGTTATGTGGATGACGTTAAAATCGGAGAAATATGTTCAGAAGTAAGGAAAACAGTCGGTAATTTCCAGAGCTTTGATGTGTTTTTCGAAAAAATAGGTTTGGGTCCGAATTCCGAAGAGCCAAGGATGGTTTGGATTTCCGGAGGAGTCAATGAAGAACTTCGAAAACTTCAGGAAGCTGTTGAAAAAACAATAGGAACCTTTATTGTGGAAAAAAAAGAATTCAGGCCTCACATAACTTTGGGAAAAATCAGGAAGCATAAGTGGGAAGATCTTGCAGAAAAACCGGAGATAGAAGAAAATCTCAGAGTTTCAATTCCAGTTGAAAATGTAGAAGTTTTCGAAAGTCGGATAGAAAATGGGAAAAGGAGATATGATGTTCTGGAGATCTGCCCGCTAAAATGAACCCAAAAAATATTCACAATCACATATCAGTATGTAAGCGTGAAGATCTTAAATAAATATTTTTTATGGATGTTTTGGGAGTAAGAGTGGATAATTTTGAAAAAAAAGAAATTCTTGAAAAAATAGGATTTTTTTTAGACGAAGATAAGTTTTGCCAAATTGCAACAATAAATCCGGAGTTTGTTCTGCAGGCACAAAAGGATGAGAAATTTAAAAACATACTAAATAATTGCGACTTGAATATTGCCGATGGAATAGGGATAAGGTTCGCTTTCTGGAGATTTGGAAAAAAACTGAAATGCCGCATGACTGGGATCGATCTGATGCAGGAAATTTTAAAAATTGCCAATAAAAAAGAACTAAAGATATTTCTAGTATCAAATAGCGGGGGATTAAGCAATTATGAAGAAACAAGAACTGCCATCTTGAAAAAATACCCAAATATAGAGGTGCATGGGATAAATTTAGACAAGGATAACACAAAATACCAAGTGCAAGATGCTGACTATCAAATATTATTTTGCAACTTCGGAGCTCCTTTTCAAGAAAAATTCCTAAATTCCCTAAAAGATGGTAAAATAAAGCTAGCCGTCGGAGTAGGGGGTAGTTTTGACTATCTGACAGGAAAACTCCAAAGAGCGCCAAAATGGATGCAATTTTTTGGTGTTGAATGGTTTTGGCGGTTAATCCTTCAACCGAAAAGAATTGGAAGAATTTTCAATGCAGTAATTGTTTTTCCGGTAAAAATACTAACTAAATCAAAATAATGTTTTTTATCGGATCTATTTTATTAATAATAATCTTTATTGCTGTAATGGTTTTTTCCATAACTAGCAATAATGATGTAAAAAGTATGACGTCAAAATCAAAACTTATCCGCACCATTTATTTATATGTGGCTGCATTGGTCAGCTTAATTTTCGTGGCAGTTGGTACTGGAACGATCTTGAACACAGCTCTTCGGGCTTATGTTTTTCCCAAGGCTGAAAAAGGAGGATACAGCCGATGCAACGAGGCGCCGACTGTCTGCAGCTTTCCAGAAGTCCAGAAAAATGCAGCTTCAGAAAATCAAAAGGTTAAACTTGATGAAATTATTGCCGACTATGAGAATTGGAAAAAAGATAATACCGGAGAAGAATGCTTTAGTGCTGAAAGACAAAGAAGCGTTGTTGATGCGCTCACTATGTTAATTGTCGCTTTGCCTATCTGTATATTTCATTGGAGACTGATTAAAAAAGAGAAAGAAGAAAAGGAAGAAAATAATCAATAATTTTTCTATGGATAAAATTAGAGTCAGATTTGCGCCGTCACCAACCGGATATCTTCATGTCGGGGGTCTTCGAAGTGCTCTTTATAATTATCTTTTTGCCAAGCAAAATAATGGAACTTTCATTCTTCGAATTGAAGATACTGACCAAAAGAGGTTCGTTGAAGGCTCAGTGGAAAGTCTGATAAAAACTCTTGAATGGGCGGGACTCAAAATTGATGAAGGTCCGTATGTCCAATCGGAAAGGCTGGATCTGTATAAGAAATACGCCGAACAACTAATAGAAGAAGGGAAGGCATATTATTGTTTTTGTGAACCGAAAAGGCTGGAAGAAGTTCGAAATGAACAAATTGCCAAGAAATTAGCTCCGATGTATGACCAGCATTGTCTCAAAAATTTGAATCAGAAAGAAATAGATAATAATCTCAAAAATAATTGTCCGTATACGATAAGGCTGAAAATTCCAAAAAATGAGATTGTTGAGTTCGACGATATTGTTAGGGGAAAAATGAGGATTGATTCCAATACTCTTGATGATCAGGTACTTCTAAAATCTGATGGATTCCCGACTTATCATCTGGCCAATGTGGTAGATGATCATCTAATGGAGATTTCTCACGTAATCAGGGCAGAAGAATGGCTTCCCAGCACATCGAAGCATATTATCTTGTATAAAGCTTTTGGTTGGGAAATTCCGACTTTTGCCCATTTGCCGCTTCTGGTGAATACGGAAAGAAAAAAGCTTTCCAAGAGACAGGGAGATGTAGCGGTAGAAGATTACATCAAGAAAGGATATTTGAAGGAAGCGCTTATTAATTTTATCGCGCTTTTGGGATGGAATCCGGGGGAGGGGAGCAGACAAGAAATATTTTTGCTGGAAGAACTTATTGAAAATTTCAATCTGGAAAAAGTACATAAGGCGGCAGCGGTTTTTGACACAAAAAAACTGGATTGGATTAATAATCAATATATAAGGAAAATGTCTCCTGACGAACTTCTGGAAATATCGCTGGAATTTTTCGAGCAGAAGGATTTTTTCCAATGTGCAAAAAAAGAAAGAAAAGAAAAAGGGTATCTTGAAAAAGTTTTGAAAGTTGAACAGGAGAGACTTGTGAATTTGTCCCAGGTAGGGGAGAGTGACAAATATTTTTTTGATGATGAATTGAAATATTCAACAGACGATATTCGTTGGAAAAAAAATAGCGATGAAGAAACGAAAAAATATCTTGAAGACGCCTTTGCTTCCCTGGAACAGATTCCAGAAGAGGACTGGACAAGGGAAAAAATCGAAGAAATTTTACTTATAAAGGCTGGAGAAAAACGCGGAGAGTTGCTTTTTCCTCTTCGCTGGGTGCTTACCGGTCAGAAGTTTTCCCCGACTCCTTTTGAAATAGCCTGGGTGTTGGGAAAAGAAGAAAGCCTGAGAAGATTAAAAACATCATTAGAGCTTTTCAAATAAAAGAAAAATTAAAATGAAAAAAACATTCAAGTGTCAGTTCGTATCGGGCGAAAAAAAATTCATATTAATAAATCAGAGGATAATATTTTTGACGGCAGCCATGCTGCTTGTTTCAGCGTTCATCTCTTTTCAACATATAAATGCAGATGAGACTTCAAAAAAAATCAAAGAATTGGAAGAAAAAGCTGAGATCTATCAGCAAATCATTGAAATAAAACAGAAACAGGAAGATACCTTGGATAATCAGATAACGCTTATTGAGGCGGAAATAAACAAATTGGAAAGCGAAGCAGAGCTGAAAAAAAAGGAAATTGACGAGCTGAATTCTCAAATAAGCCAATTGGAAACCAGGGTGGATGAAACTGAAGTCTCCATCGAACTTCAGAAGAAGATATTAGCCGATCTTCTCCAGGCTTATTATGAAAACAAAGATCAGGATGTTGTAGTCGCATTTTTGAGCGATAAAAATCTTACCTCCTTTATGGCAAAAGATGATCGCTTGGTCCAGGTCGAAGACAAAACCAAAGAGATACTCAAAAACATAAAAGCCTTGAAAGAAAATCTCGAAGGAGAGAAGAAAAAAATCGAAGACAATAAGAAGGAATTAACTGATTTCTTTTATCAGCTCGAAGAGAAAACTTCTGAGCTCAAGGACAAGAAAGATCAGAAAGAAGTTTTAATTTCCCAGACGCAGGGAGAGCAATCAAAATATGAAAAACTTCTGGCCAGAGTCGAGGAACAGAAAATGGAACTTTTAAATATTGACGAAATAGGAGGAAGTTTGTCGGCTGATGCTTATCCCAAACCGCCGAAGACAGCTTTTGCTTCATCGAGCTGGTATTATTCACAGCGTGATTCCCGTTGGGGAAATCAAACAATCGGAAATACAAAAACTCTGATGAAAAGTTATGGCTGTGCAGTCACGGCTGTTTCGATGGTCTTTACTTACCATGGCGATTCAATCACTCCTGGATCGATGGCTAGAAAAAAAATATTCAGTTCCGATCTTATTGTCTGGCCAAGCACTTCTTTTGGAGGAAAGGTTGCGATGAATGGAGGATATTCCCATGGCAATATTAATTGGAAGACAGTTGATGCAGAACTCAAGAAAAATAATCCGGTAATTGTTTATATTAAAAAAAGCAAAGGAAGCGGAGGACACTACGTCGTGATACATACAAAAATGTCTAATGGGAAATATGTAGTCCATGATCCTTATTGGGGTGCCAATCTTTATCTTGATACTTCAAAATCCTTGGTTGGCGCTTTGACGCCTTCAAGCGGTACGACAATCGACCAGATGATTATTTATAAAAAGAAATAAATCCAGTTGAATAAATGTTTTCAGGAAAAGAGAAAGAGTCCGAAGAAGACTCTTTTTTTGTTAATTTAAAAAAATAAAAAAATGGCAGGGGAGACCCTCAGGAGGGGAGGGGTAGAAATAGCTTAAAATTAAAAGTTTAAAATTAAATTTTTTTATGGAATATTTTTTTAAACTTATCCTGTCAGGATTGGATGAATGGAGAGGGTAGGGAATATAATTTATTAAATAAAAAAATTATATAATATCTTTTTTGTTTTTTATAAGTTTTAAAAATTCCCAGAAAGATTAAATGTTTAATGTCGCATAATCTACATTGTACGACGTTCTTGATATAAAGAAAAAGGCTTGTTTATGGTCTTTTCTCTTTCTAAGGCATATGTCCCAACCTATAGTTCTAATTTAAATACTCCTGTCTCCAATAGCTCAAATCCCATGGATTCATATAAATTCCTTGCTTCTACTCTCTTGGGGTTGCTGGTTAAATTTATTAATTTTATTTTTTCCTTTCTGGCTACCAGAATTAACTCTTCGGTGATTTTTCTTCCATGTCCTTTTCCGCGGTGATTCTCATGAATGATGACATCTTCGATTCTGGCCACAAAACCCTTGGTTGGTACCTGATGCAAGACCAAGGATCCGAAGCCAATAACCTCATTTTCATGCTCCAAAATCAGGCAATGGATATTCTTATCCTTGATAAGCGATTTCATATCCAATTTTATTTTTTTTCCGGTAAGTTGTTTGAAAAGTTTTTTTATTTCCTTCTCGTCTTTTGTTTTTAATTTTCTTATTTTCGGCATATTATTTTTTTAAATGCAACTAATTAAAGGCAAATTGAAAGTTTCCTTTTTGCTTTCTGAGTTTTTTATCTTCACGCTTGATCATAATTTTTCATTTTCTTATTTTTTTGATTTATAATCTTCAATCGCTTTTTGAAGCGCATCAGCGGCAAGGTTTGAACAATGCATTTTGATTGGCGGAAGTCCTTCAAGTTCATCGGCGACATCTTGGCGGGTAATTTTTTCTGCTTCTTCCAGAGTCTTTCCTTTAGCAAGGTCAGTTATCATTGAAGATGTGGCAATGGCTGCTCCGCAGCCCAAAGTCTCGAATTTGATATCCTCAATATATTCCATATCTTCTTTTTTGGAAACTTTGATATAAAGTTTCATGATATCTCCGCAAACGGGATTTCCGACTGTTCCGATTCCATCGGCATTTTTAATCTGTCCCTGATTGTGGGGTTTGGTAAAATGCTGGATTACCTTTTTGCTATAGCTCATATATTTTTTTATGCTAATTAAATTCTTCTAAAACGCTACCGGATATGTCGCGCAATCTTTTGACAACTTCTTTCAGCTTATCTATGGCGCAATCAATTTCTTTTCTTGTTGTTTCTCTTCCTGGCGTCAGTCGCAGGCTTCCATGACATTGTTCGGGCTTGAGTCCCAGGGCAAGCAAAACATGAGAGGGTTCCAGTGTCCCTGAAGAACAGGCAGAACCGGTGGAAGCGGCGATTCCTTCCTGATCAAGAGCAAGCACTAAACTCTCCCCTTCCGCGTTATCAAATCGAAAATTAATATTATTCGGGGATCGTTTTTCTTTTGAGCCGTTAAGATGTGAACCGGGAATTTCTTTCAAAACTTTTTCAATAAAATAATTTCTCAAATTAATAATTTCTTGAATTTTATTTTTTGCATCTTGCGCTTTCTTGATTGCGAAACCAAGGCCGACTATTCCCGGAACATTATGGGTTCCAGATCGCATTTTGAATTCCTGCTCTCCCCCATCCTGAATTCTGGAAATTGGCGTTCCCTTCCTGACATATAACAGTCCAACGCCTTTTGGCCCGTAAATCTTATGTCCGGAAAGAGAAAGTAAATCGACATTCAATTTTTCAACATCACAATCGAAATAATTCACGGCCTGCGTCGCATCTGTATGAAATAATATTTTAGATTTGGGATTTGAGAATTGAGAATGGTGTTCTCTTATTATTTCTCCGATTTCTGCAATTGGTTGGACGGTTCCAATTTCATTATTAACATACATTATTGAAACTAGAGCCGTATTTGGTTTGATGGAATTTTTAATGTCTTCTATTCTGACTACCCCATCTTTATACACCGGAAGATAAGTTACTTCAGCCTGGCCGGATTTTTCCAGAAACTTTATCGATTCCATAACACAATGATGCTCAAAAGCCGAAGTGATGATATGCGGATTTTCTTTGGGAGAATTTTTTTTGAGGCCGAAATAGTAGCTTTTGATAAATCCCTTTATAGCCAAATTGTTGCTTTCTGTCGCTCCGGAAGTGAAGATTATTTCATCAGGTTTGCAATTCAAAAAATCAGCTGCTTGATTTCGGGCTCTATCTACCGCTTCAAGCGACTCCTGTCCGAAACTATGAATTGACATCGGATTGCCGTATTTTTTCGAAAAGTACGGAAGCATCTCTTTCAGGACTTCCGGATCAACTGAGGTAGTGGCAGCATTGTCTAAATAGATATTATTCATATTGTTATTTTGTTAAGTCGTTTAATCTTATTGAATATAAAGTTTTTTTTATTTGTTCCTGGAGCCTGGTCCAGACAACACTGGAAGCGCAGCTGCATTTTACGTCGCATTTTCCTGCGGCGCATTCCATCGGAATGATCGGTCCTTCCAAGGTTTCAATGATTTCTCCGACTTTGATCATTCTTGGATTTTTCGACAAGACATATCCACCCTCTCTCCCCTTCTGGCTCAACACTAATTTATTTTTCTTGAGCGTCCGGAATAATTGTTCCAAATATTTCAAAGATATCCCCTCCTCCCTGGAGATTTCCTGCAGACTTATTTGTTTGGGATAATTTCTGGCCAGGTTTACTGCGGCCCGGAGGCCGTATCCAGCCCTTGTTGAAAAGCGCATAATTTAATTCCTAGTTTATTACTATGTTTTTATGGTACAAAATATTTCAATTTATGTCAAATTAAAAATAAAAATCCTCGCAGGATATGAAAATAATCCTGCGAGGATACTTCTTTAGGAGCGGTATTTTTTCATTATTCCGCTCCTGATGATGTTCAGGGCATAACCTGCCAAGATCAAGAATCCGTCCTGGCGCTCTTTCTTTGTTCCCATTTTCCCCATATGTCGTTCAAATCCTTCCGGATTTTTCTCGGGATCAGGGACTTTATATTCTTTGAAACCTTCTCCTTGCGGGCGAATCGGTGCGATGCATTCCCCGAATCTTGAAACCAAACGAGCCAGAGAAATAGTTTCCTCGACTCCATGAAGAAGATATTTTGCGCCGTTTGCTCCTTCAATCGTGATTGAAAGACTGGGGTCAATGTTTTTTGCCGCTCGGATATCAAAGAGCCCTTCCTGGATCAATGAAAGATTGTGCCACATCGCAAAAGTGTTTGCAATACGTCCTTCTTTCATAATGCTGTAGGAAAGTTCGTTGATTCCGACTCCGATTGCTAAAGCTCCTTCTTCCGCAGCCTTCAGCATTTCAATGACTGTTTCTTCATTGAAGTAACTCAGGGCCTGATAGGAAAGAATCATTGAATAATCAATCCTGTTCCTGACCTGGATCCCGATGGCCTTGTTGAGAATTTCGCAGTAGAGGTCTCCCCTGGTGAAGTTGTTTATAAACACACCAGAAGCGTTTCTCCATTTTGATTCAAGATAATCGTACGTTTTCCCGCAGTCAGAATCGGTGTAACGATTATCGTTCCAAACCATGACATCAATCCGGCCGAATACTGGCTTTCCTTTGTAGTTCATGGTTTTTGCCTTGGTGATAATCGTTTCGATTTCCTCGGCGCTTTCGGGTATTTGCTCTTCCTTGCGGGCATATACGCGAAGTACCAATCCAACTCGCTCCCTGTTCCAATCCAACCTCTCTTTTTCTTCAACAAGCATTTTTGCTGCCTCCTGAAATAGTCTCACTGGCGGCCGTAGCGGCCAATGGAGTATTGGTGCCGCTTTTTAAGGAACTTGATATTATGAATCTAATAATCATTTGTGTCAAGTGTGATCGGCATGATATACTAAACCCATGCGTATTTCATATTCCGCCTTGGAAACTTACAAAACCTGTCCTCTGAAATACAAATTTCAGGAAGTAGATAAAATAAAAACTCCCAAATCCAAGGAGGCAGTTTTTGGCACAATAATGCATTCCACGCTGAATTTTATCCACACCCCATCGATGCTCCCCCCTACTCTGGAACAAGCACTAGATTATTTTTCTCGGAACTGGAACAGCGAAGTTTTTGAGGTTGAACTTGAGGAACGGGCGGCATTTTCTCAGGGAGTTTCAATGATCCAGGATTACTACAGAAAAAATGATCCGGCGAAATCAAACATTGTCGATCTTGAAAGCCGTTTCCAAATTGAAATCGGAGAAGATGAAAATAAGCATGTTGTCTCCGGAATAATTGATCGGATTGATAAAACGGAAGAAAGTTACGAGATTATTGATTATAAAACTACCAAAAAAATGCCTTCTCAGGAGAAAGTTGATAACGATCTTCAACTTTCAATCTATCTCCAGGCATTTTTAAATCGCTATCCCAAAGAAATTGAAAATATCGATAAACTTAAAGTCAGTTTGTATTTTCTCAAACATGGGGTAAAGCTTACAGCAACCAGGACTCCTGAGCAATTGGAAAAAATCAAAAATTTATTTTTGGATGTCATTAAGCAAATTGAAGAAGGAAAATTTTATGCCCAGGTCAATCCTCTTTGCGACTGGTGTGGATACCAGAATATTTGTCCGATGTGGAAGCATAAATTTAAAGAAAAAAGAAAACTTGATACGGAAGAAGTGAACGAGGCAGTCAAGAAATACATTGAATCTAAATCCCAAATCAATACTCTCAAATCTCAACTCTCAAATCTCGAATCTCAAATCTCAGAATACATGGATCAGGAAGGCGTGGAAAGAGTTTTTGGAGAAAATGGAATCATTGCCAGGACTCTTCGAAAAACTTACAAATATAATGAGAAAAAGATCCGAGAAATTTTGGAACCGCTCGATAAATGGGAAGATGTGCTTAAGGTCGATGGAATCGCTCTTAAAAATATCCTGGGTGTTTTGCCTTTTGATGCAAGAAAAGAGATTGAAAAAGCGAAAGTGGTAGACAAGGAAAGCAAGAGTTTTTCTGTCAAAAAGAATAATAATATTGAGGAATAGCCGCTATGAATATCTGGAAGAAATTTAAAAAATTTGTTAGAAAATTTTTCTTTATCAATGATACTCCGGAGAAGATTGCTGGTGGAGCGGCTCTTGGAATATTTCTCGGAATTTTTCCCGGCGAAGGACTTCTGGCTACTTTGTTTTTTGCCTCGATTTTTCGACTGAATAAACTGTCTGCCACAGCTGGAGTTTTGGCGGTTAATATGTGGTCAACCGCTCTCGTGCTTCCACTGGCGGCGGGAACAGGGTGTTTTTTGTTTGATATTGATTATCAGAATCTTATCAATGAGTTTAACATAAACTATCATATCGGATACAAAACATTTCTAGTGGGAACTGTTTTTTTTGATATCGCCCTTCCTCTTTTAGTTGGATTTTTTGTCGCTTCGGGACTGATTGCGGCAACAGCTTATTTCTTGATTTATTTTATTTTAAAAAAGAAGCATATCCAGCACCTGGGAAGGTAAGAGTCTTTATGACATATGGCCATTGCGTTTAAAAAATTTTCTATCTCCAAGGATAAAAAATTTATTTTGGGTATAGTGATATTACTGTTTATTTTTAGTATCGGAATTTTTTTTCGCTCTTTTCATTTTGACGAATGGCTTATTTTTCAGTCCGATCAGTCTCGGGATGCGCTTATTGTCTATCGGGCTGCCACAGATGGCATTGAAAAACTTCCCCTTATCGGGCCCCAAGCCAGAGGAAGTAACCTTCATTTGGGTCCTATCTTTTATTACTTCCAATATATTTCTGGAAAAATTTTTGGCCTCAGTCCTGAAAGTTTTGCTTATCCGGATCTTTTTTTTGGCATTCTCACTCTTCCTGCCATCTTTCTTTTGTTGAGAAAATTTGTTTCGGATTGGATAGCTCTTGGCATCAGCGGTCTTGCAAGCGTTTCACTTTTTTTAGTTACATTTTCACGATTCGCCTGGAATCCGAATAGTCTACCGTTTTTCACAACTCTCTTAGCTTTATTTTTTGTTTCTATTATTAAAAAAGACAAGCTACGTTGGTGGTTTCTGGTGGGTTTGGCAATATGTGTCGGCATAATAGTTCAATTACATTTTGTCATAGCCTTGAGTCTTTTGCTCGGCTTGTTCGTATTCTTATTGCTTTTCCGTCCGCTAAAGTGGAAGGAGATTTTAATCTGCATATCAATCATTCTTCTTTTCCAAATACCTACTTTTCTATATGAGATAAGAAACAAAGGAGCGGTAAGTGAAGCGCTTTTGGAAACTGTCGAAGAAAAAGGCACGCAAGATGATAATCACAGAATTCATGAAAAAATATTTCGAGCCTATCAATCACAATCAGAAATTTTTTGGCTTATTGCAACTGGTCAGCAAAATACAGACACTATCCTTACTCGCGGTTTTTCTTTAAAGTGCGATAAGGAATGCAGATTAAAGCTTCCGATGACCATTTCTTCTCTTTTGCTATTTTCTTTTCTGCTTTGGATAGGATTTCGGCGATGGAAAAAAGAAAAGGAAGTTATGCATAGGCAGATCTTGGCATTTTTTGGAATCTGGTTTTTCAGCTTTTTCCTTATTACCACTCTTGTGGCCTATCAGATTTCCACTCGCTTCTATCTTGGAATCACTCCTCTGATTTTTATTCTTTTTGCATTTTTGATCGAATGGGTTGTACAAATTATATCAAACAGGACCCTGAAATACTTAATTCTTGGCATAGCCTCGCTTTCCATATTGTTGAATTTTCATGCGACAAATACTTATTTAAAGGAACTTTCAAATGCAAAAAAGATCCCTGATGAAAATCATCAGGATCTTGTTTTTGGCAATGAACGAAAGGTGACCTTGGAGCAGCTTCGTGCTATGGCCACTGAGGCTGATCGTAATTTTCCGGATCATAATCCTATTTTTGTTTCAGGAGAAAGTCGCTATGCCCGATCAATTTATTATATTCTTTTTGCGGAAAAGGGAAGAAGCGGATGTTATCAAAAAGGTTCTGTCGAAGAACCTGTATTCCAGAACCATGTTTTAGTGATGAAAAATAAAGGAAAAACTGGCACTATCCCATTCGGAACCCTTGCTATCCAGATAATAAATCCAGAAATGGAGCATAGAAGCAATGTGCTTCCGGCGGGATGTTTGACTTACTGATGATTCTTTAACTCTTTACAATTTTATAAAAAAACCGGATAATTATCCGGTTTTTAAAATAAATTTTTTATCAAGAATATTAGTCGGATGTTTCCGGGTG